>NZ_JAJDWC010000143.1 GCF_022825805.1 Phaeobacter sp. | reverse complement strand
GCAAGGTGGTAGTGGCGACTTCGGTAACGCGCAGCGTGTGTTGAGAGTTATGGATATGGCAGGGGAGCTGTTGAGAAGAAGTGCCCCTAAACTGCCCCTAAACTCGAAATATGCCCCTGAGCCAAAAGCCAAAAAAGCCCTTAAGTCTTAGCGACTTAAGGGCTTTTTATGGCTCCGGCGGTAGGGATCGAACCTACGACCAATTGATTAACAGTCAACTGCTCTACCGCTGAGCTACGCCGGACCATATGGGGGCTTTTAGGGGCTTTTCCGAGGCGCGTCCAGTGGAAAAATGTAGTGTTGTCAGGTTTTTTCTCAAACCCCAGCATTGACGGACAAGCCATGAGCCTGTCAGGGTTTTCTCGGATCAGAACCGCCTGCGGGCGGCGTGTTTGACAGGGTTGGCGTAAACTGGCGTGGGCGGTCTTGGGGCTTGGTATGGAGCCAGGCTCAGGGCTAGGCACCGGGCCAAGCAAAGCGCCAGTAGGTTGGCGGCGAAACCCCTGGCGCACGCCCGTCTAAAAGGGCGCGATCCGTGGAACAAAACCAAAGCGTCCGGGTCATGGCGGCGCAGAAAGCAGGGCAGCATGGCATTGGACCGCAAAATCGAGCAAACCGGGAAACATCTGCCGCCATTGTCGCGTGGCTTTGATCCGTTGGAATATGCGGAGCGGGTTGCTGGGCTTCAGCGTCAGATGGCGCAGGCGGACCTGGATGTGCTGCTGCTGACATCGGCGGCGGATCTGTATTATGTCTCCGGCTTTCTGACCCGCTTTTGGGAGAGCCCGGCGCGGCCCTGGTTTCTGTGCATTCCCGCCACGGGCCAGCCTGTCGCGGTGATCCCGGCCATCGGAGCGGAATTGATGGGGCGCGGGTGGATCACTGACATTCGCACCTGGGATGCGCCTGATCCGAGCGACGATGGTGTGACGCTGCTGGTCGATACCCTGCGGGAGCTGACCGAGGGGCGCAGACAGCCGCGCATTGGCACGCCGATGGGGCTGGAAACCCATTTGCGCATGCCTCTGGCTGATTACCATCGAGTGCGTGACATGACCGCACCGGCCACATGGCAGGACGCAACCGATGTGGTGCAACGGGTCCGGGAGATCAAATCCGAGGCTGAGATTGCCAAGATCCGGGTGGCCTGTGGCATTGCGGATCGCGCCTTTGCGCGGGTTGCGGATTTTGCCGATGTGGGCCTGCCGCTGGACGGCGTGTTTCGTCAATTCCAACGTGTCCTGCTGGAGGAGGGTGCTGACTGGGTCTCTTACACCGCGGGCGGTGCGGGACAGTGCGGCTATGGCGATGTGATTTCGCCAGCCGATGGCAGGCTGCTGCAGAGCGGCGATGTCTTGATGTTGGATACGGGCGCGGTTTGGGATGGGTATTTCTGCGATTTTGATCGCAACTATGCCATTGGCGCGGTTGCGCCAGATACGGCGGCGGCGCAAGCGGCCTTGTCTGCGGCGATCGATCACGTGCTGGACACGCTGCGACCGGGGCACAGGGCTTGCGATGTGCATCGGCTTCTGTGCGAACAGCTGCGCCAGCACGGGGCGGAGCCCGGTGGCGGGCGTCTGGGTCACGGTTTGGGGCTGACCTTGACGGAATGGCCATCGTTCACACCATTGGATCAGACTGAACTTCGCGCAGGTATGGTGCTGACATTGGAGCCGGGCGTGGAGATTGCGCCTGGTCGGTGTCTTGTCCATGAGGAGAACATCGTTTTGCGTGACACGGGCCCTGAATTGCTGAGCACCCGTGCCCCACGGCTGTTGCCCGTTTTGGGAGCGCAGCAATGACCATGACAGCGAAGCGGATGGAGTACGATCTGGCCCCCGCAATCGGCAGCCGGGCCACGCTGGGCCTGGTGGTTTTGCAGGTGGATGAAACCCTGGAGCATGATTTCAAGCGGATGTTCGCAAGCCCAGAGATCTCGCTTTATGTCAGTCGGATTCCATCGGGGCAGGATCTGAACCCTGACACCATCGCAACCATGAAGACGACGTTGCCAGCGGCGGCTGGTCTGTTGCCGCAGGCCGCCCAGTTTGATGTTGTGGGCTATGGCTGCACCTCGGGAACCACGTTGATCGGACAGGACAAAGTGGCCGAGCTGGTGCGCAGTGGGGTCGCTTGTGGGGCTGTTGCCGATCCGCTCACAGCGGCGCTGGCGGCCATGGCGCAGCTGGATGTGCAGCGCGTCGGGCTTGTGACCCCGTATGTGGAGAGCGTCAGCGCGCCGGTGGCGCAGGCCTTTGCCAACGCGGGGCTGACCGTGTGCAACAGTGTCTCGTTCGCCGAGGAAGAGGAGGCGAAGGTCGCCCGGATTGACCCAGCCTCGACCTTTGCTGCCGCGCTGGCGGTGGGTCAGCAGCCGGAGGTGGAGGCTGTTTTCCTGTCCTGCACCAATTTGCGGACCTTCGACATCATTGCGCCGCTGGAGGACAGGTTGCAAAAACCTGTGGTCAGCAGCAATCAGGCCATGGGCTGGCAGATGGCATCACTGGCGGGGTGTCATGACATCTGTATGGGGCCCGGGATGCTCTGGCAGCACGGGCCGCAGTGATCGACTGTCTTCCGGTCTGCCGCGCCGCTGTTGCGAGATTTGCGTAAGAGGCGCGCAAAGGTAAAGATGGAAGATACACTTTAAAGACGATTTCTTGCGTTCACGTTCTTGAGGGTTTCAGGTGTGAGGATTTGCCGAAAACTGAAATGAAGAATATCTTATAGGTATCGGTAAATAAAACACAATTGTAAAATTTTACCCTCTCATCCGTTTGTCCAACAGGATCCCTTTTCTGTGCTCAAGGGTATCAAGCATTAATTTTCACTTATCACTATATTTCTCCTTTAGATTGTGTCATAATCTGAGGGTCGGAAGTGTCTACTTTAATTTACAGTTTTGAGTGTGATCGCCCATTTTTCGGATGGGTCAGTGCAGAGGTGACACCATGGAAGGGAGTTTCTTGCGGAGCCGCTCTGAAGGCCTGCGGTCGGGCTGCCGTTTGATCGTGACCTTGGATGTCGTGTTCGAGGGCGAGGTGCGGGTCGCTGCTGCCGAGGTGCTGCAACATGATATGAGAAACCGGGTGGCCTATGCCCAGTTGCAAACCCTCTCCGAGACGTTCCATCCGCAATTGGCCACCTGTCTCGCAGACTGCGTGGAGGCATTTCTGCGGCGCGGGGAGACGCATCACCCGGATATGGTTGCCGATATACCCGGTCTCATTCTGGCCAATGTCAGCATTGCCGAGGGCGATGTCAGCGGCAATATCACCACGCTCTATGTGACCTTCAACAGCTGCATTGGCGACATGGCGCGCGGCTTTGTGTCTGAGCTTCGGTTTGGCTGCGTGCTTGAAGATGTCAGCCGGGATATGAGCGCGCAGGTGCTGAATGATCTCGCCATGCCCTTGCTGAATGTATTGACCGCTGAGGAGGCGGGGATGATCGACAGCGGTGATCCGGTTGGGGGGCTTGCGGATCAATTGGTGCGAAAAGCCCATGAAATCAGATTTCAGATCGAATTGATCAAACGCTACGCGAACAGCCTGGAGCGCGAGCGCCTCTTCTCCAGACACCGGGGCATTCCGAACGCGCCCAGTCGGGCAGAGGAAAACGCCTGACGCGATATCACGCGACGCATCTGACGCCTGCCTGCGGTTTGGCCCATCTTCCGCCACCCTGTCAATGGGATCTGAATTCAGCCACCATTCGTGAATAAATGTCTGGCGTCGCGCGAGCCAATGGGAAAGAGTGGGCGCAAAGGGCCTGCCGACAGAAGCAAGGCCCATTGGACTGCTCAGGGAGACGCACAGATGAAATCCATTTCCACCTTGGCGCTGGCAACGGCGGTATCGTCGCTGGCTTTGACAGCTGCGGCAGACACAAAAATCGGCATGATCACAACCCTGTCTGGCGGCGGCGCCGGGTTGGGTGTGGATGTGCGCGATGGCTTCATGCTGGCGTTGGAACAGGCCGGGCGCGATGATGTGGAGGTGGTGATCGAAGATGATCAGCGCAAACCCGAAAGCGCAGTGCAAATTGCTGATCGCATGATCCAGTCGGAAAAGGTCGACATCATGACCGGCATCATCTGGTCGAACCTTGCCATGGCCGTCGTCCCGGCTGCGACGGCGCAAGGCGTGTTCTACCTGTCACCGAACGCGGGCCCGTCTGCGCTGGCAGGGGCGCGTTGTCATCCGAATTATTTCAATGTGGCCTGGCAGAACGACAACCTGCACGAGGCAGCAGGAGCCTACGCAAATGACGCGGCTCTGAAAAACAGCTATATCCTGGCGCCGAACTATCCCGCCGGTAAAGACGCGCTGACCGGCTACAAACGGATGTATTCCGGTGAACTGGCAGGGGAAACCTACACCAAACTGGGCCAGACCGATTATGCCGCCGAGATCGCCCAGATCCGTGCGTCAGGGGCCGATAGCGTTTATTTCTTCCTGCCCGGCGGGATGGGGATCTCCTTCCTTAAGCAATATGCCGACAGTGGTGTCGACCTGCCGGTGGTGGGGCCTGCGTTCAGTTTTGATCAGGGGATCCTGCAGGCGGTTGGCGGTGCCGCATTGGGGATCAAGAACACGTCGCAGTGGAACAAAGATCTCGACAATACGGCCAACACTGCATTTGTGGCAGCGTTCCAGCAGAAGTATGAACGCCTGCCATCGCTTTATGCGAGCCAAGGATATGACACGGCCAACCTGATCCTTAGCGCGCTGGACAAGGCGGATGTGTCAGATGCAGACGCCTTCCGTGATGCGCTGCGGGAGGCGGATTTTGCGTCCGTGCGCGGCGATTTTGCCTTCGGCCAGAACCAGCATCCGGTGCAGAACATCTATGTCCGCGAAGTGATCCAGGAAGGTGATGTCTTCACCAACAAGATCATCGCCACCGGGCTGGAGAACCACGCAGACGCCTATGCGGCTGACTGCAAAATGTAATAATACTGGCGGCTTATCACCCATACTTCACGTGTCCAGGCCTGCTGGCAGGCGCGTGGGGTATGTGGTTTGGGTCTTGCGTGGCTCCGATTTGATCGGGGCCATCTGCATCAACGGTAAGTGAATATGTCCCTCATTCTTGTCTTGGAGCAGATCCTGAACGGGTTGCAGTTCGGGGTGATGCTTTTCCTCATGGCGGCCGGGCTGACCCTGGTGTTTGGCGTCATGGGGTTGATCAACCTTGCCCACGGCGCGCTCTACATGGTGGGGGCGTTTGCGGCGGCCATCGTTGCCTCCTGGACGGGATCTTTTGTTCTGGCCCTGGCGGCCAGCCTCATGGCGGCCGCGACGGCTGGGGCGTTGATGGAAATTCTGGTGATCCGCAAGCTTTATGATCGCGATCATCTGGATCAGGTGTTGGCCACCTTTGCGCTGATCCTGGTCTTTTCCGAAGGCACGCGTTGGGTCTTTGGCTCGTTTCCACTGTTTCTGGATGTCCCGCCTTACCTATCGGGTCCAGTGACGCTGCCTGGGGGCATTGAATATCCGCTGTACCGGCTGGCGATCATTGCCATCGGATTGGTCATCGCGTTGGGTTTGTTCTGGTTGATCAGCCGCACGCGCATCGGGGTGCAGATCCGCGCCGGAGAAGCCGACCGCGAAATGATTGCCGCTTTGGGCGTCGATATTTCAAGGCTTTACACGCTGGTCTTCGCTCTGGGTGCGGCGCTGGCGGGGCTGGCAGGCGCCTTGGTGGGGGCGATCCAATCGGTTCAGGTTGGCATGGGCGAGCCCGTGCTCATTCTGGCCTTTGTGGTGATCGTCATCGGTGGTATCGGCTCCATCAAGGGCGCGCTGGTGGGGGCGCTGTTGGTTGGGCTGACCGATCGGCTGGGCAGTATTTTCCTACCTCAGATCTTCGCTCTCGTGATGGAGCCCTCCAGTGCAACGACTGCGGGGGCCTCTGTTGCCTCGATGCTGATCTATATTCTGATGGCACTGATCCTGCTGTTGCGGCCCTCTGGACTGTATGGGAGGTCGGCATGATACGCCGCGAACAAATGTGCAACGCAGCGGTCATCCTGCTGTTGTTGGCCATCCCGCTCTGGGCCCATTCCGCGGATGCACCTTTCGTGATCACACTGGCGACCAAAGTGACCATCCTGGCGCTGGCGGGTGTTGGATTGAATATCGCGCTTGGGATCGGCGGGTTGGTGAGCCTGGGTCATGCGGTCTTCTTTGGCATTGGTGGCTATGCGACGGGCATTCTCGCGTCCCATGCCCAGACCTATGAGCCGCTGTTGCAGGCGCCTTTTGTGATCGAGGGCACCAACCAAATGCCAATCATCTGGTTGGTGGCTGTGGTGTTCAGCGCACTGGCAGCGCTCGTCATCGGTGCGTTGTCGCTGCGCACGTCGGGTGTGTATTTCATCATGATCACCTTGGCCTTCGGTCAAATGTTCTACTACTTCGCAATCAGTTGGAGCGCATACGGCGGAGAAGATGGGTTGTCGATCTGGGTGCGCAATGAATTTCCTGGTGCCAACACATTGGTCCCTCTGCATTTCTTTCTGATCTGTTTTGCCATCCTCTGCGCGGTCTTGTGGTTTGCGGCCCGGCTGGCACGCGCACCCTTCGGCTTGGCGCTTGCAGCAGCGCGCCAGAACCAGGACCGGGTCGAGGCGGTGGGGATTACGCCTTATCGCTTGCGTCTGGTGGCCTTTGTCGTGTCCGGCGCTATCACCGGCTTGGCGGGCGCGCTGTTTGCGGATTTGAACCGTTTCGTCAGCCCCAGCATGCTGAGCTGGCACACCAGCGGTGAGATCATGATTTTTGTGATCATCGGCGGTGTGGGCCGGTTGTTCGGTCCTGTCGTTGGCGCGGCAATCTTTATCCTGCTGGAGCATTTTCTGGGCGGCATCAGCGAATATTGGCAAATCTACCTAGGCGGCTTTTTGTTGGTCATCGTGCTTTATGCCCGCGGGGGTGTGATTGGCGCACTAGCAGGGCGGGAGGTGGCCCATGACTGATCCCAATCACTCTGTCTCCCCTGTGCTCGAAGTTCGCGGTGTGAGCAAATCCTTCGGTGCGTTGCATGCCAGTCGGGACATTTCTCTGGATTTGCGAGCGGGCGAAATCCATGCGTTGATCGGACCAAACGGTGCTGGAAAATCAACGCTGATTAAACAGATAACCGGTGAACTTCGACCGGATCGCGGGTCCGTTTTGCTGAATGGTGAGCCGATTGATCATCTCAGCCGGATGGCCCGGGCCCAACGGGGGCTGGGGCGAACATTTCAAATCTCGGCCCTTGCGATGGACTTCACCGTGTTGCAAAACGCAGTGCTTGGCGCGTTGGTCGCGCGCGGTGGAGTGTTTCGGTTTTTCAGCAATGTGATGCGCGACCGCGATCTGGTCGCCCGCGCGAGCGAGGCATTGGACCGTGTGGGTCTTGCAGATGTGGCGCAGATGCGAACAGCGGATATCTCCCACGGGCAACGACGCCAGTTGGAGGTCGCGATTGCCCTGACGCAACGGCCAAAGCTGTTTCTGATGGATGAACCGATGGCAGGGCTCGGCGCCGGTGGCTCGCAAAGTATGACGGTGTTTCTGGCCAGCCTACGGCAAGAAGCGCCGATATTGCTGGTGGAGCATGACATGGACGCTGTCTTTGCGCTGGCGGATAGGATTTCGGTGCTGGTTTATGGGCAGATCATTGCCACAGGAACGCAAGAGGAAATTCGCAACTCAGTAGAGGTTCAACGCGCCTATCTGGGTGAGGAGGACGCGCTATGACACTGCTTTCGCTGCAAAATGTTACGGCCTTCTATGGCGCGTCGCAGGCTTTGTTTGGGGTCGATCTGGAGATCGCTGAAGGCGAAGTCGTCGCGCTGATGGGGCGTAACGGGATGGGCAAATCAACCACGATCAAAACCATTTGTGGCCTGTTGCCTGCGCAATCTGGCCAGTTGATATTTCGCGGGAATGACCTGCGTGGAATGCGCGCGCACCAGATCGCCCGTTTGGGGGTGGGGCTAGTGCCGGAGGGTCGGCGGTGTTTTGCGCCATTGACGGTCGAGGAAAACCTGATGGCTGCGGCCCGGCCGGGTCATTGGGATATGGCGCAGGTGGGGGCACTGTTCCCGCGATTGATTGAACGACGCCAACAGGTTGCGGGCTCTTTGTCAGGTGGAGAACAGCAAATGCTGGCGATCGGTCGCGCGCTGATGACAAACCCGCGCCTCCTGGTGCTGGATGAGGCGACCGAGGGGCTGGCGCCCGTGGTTCGGCGTGAGATTTGGGACGCGATTGCCACCCTCCGCCAGAGCCAGGGGTTGAGCATTCTGGTGGTCGATAAAACGCTGAAAGAACTCTCGGTTCTGGCAGATAAGGCCGTGATCCTCAGCAAAGGTACATCAGTCTGGAGCGGCGCAATCTCCGACCTCACGCCTGATATGAAAGCGCGTTTCTTGGGGGTCTGATCCAGAAAGGCTGGCGATGAAGTGTTCCTAGCCGGTGTCGTCGAGTCAGCACCTTGGCCTTCGCCCCAGGGTTTGTTAGGCAGGCCGCGATAGTGACGGACCAGAGCGGCGGGCGAGAGTGACGGGCCGGTTTGGGCCGGGTCATGCCACAAGGCCAATTTCGGCAGGAAGGACACGCGAGTGCCCGCGATCAGCATTTGTATTCCCGCCTATGGGATGGGGGGCGCCGGTGCCACGTACCTGGCCGAGTCTCTTGATCGGCTGTGCCTGCAGACCTTTCGCGATTTTGAGGTCATCGTTTCAGATCAGTCTGATGATGAGGACATTGCACAACTCTGCGCAGCCTACGGCGACAGATTGTCGATCATCCATCTTTGGAACCGCGATGCGCCGCGCCAGGCGTCTGCCAATGTCAATCATGCCATTGCGGCGGCTCGTGGCACCATCCTGAAAATTCTGTTTCAGGATGATTTGCTGATTGGAAACAACGCGCTGGAGATCATTCATGATGCAATGTCAGCTGGCGCGGCCTGGTCTCTTTGTGGATCGGGTGTGACCCGCGATGGCCAAGAGGTGACGCGGCCGATGGTGCCGCGACTGACCGACCGGCTGCATTTTGGCAAAAACACGGTATCAAGCCCCTCGGTTCTGGCAATGCGGCGCGATGCGGCGATGGCGTTTGATGAAGAGCTGATCTGGCTGATGGACGTCGATCTCTACAAACGTTTGTGGGACCGTCATGGTGCGCCTGCGATTGTCGCCGACACGGTGGTTGCCAACCGTCTTCATGATGGGCAGGTCAGCGCCTCTGTCAGAAAATCCCTGCGTCAAAAAGAGCTGCGCTATGTGGCTCGGAAATTTGCGCGATCCACCAATCTGATCGGCTGGCTGGAATATCTGCGCCAGCGGCTCAAAGCACTGTAGCAAAACGGGCGTCACGAAGACGCCCGTTTTAAATCAGTTGGTTACGCGGAAAGGTGAATGTTGAACTTCTCGCGCAGGGCCTGATCTAGCTGCGGGTCAAACCGTGCGGCTGCAGGCTCGCCCAGGATCTGTTCTTTGCGCGCGATGGCCTTTTCGATCAGATCTGGTTTCTCCAGCTCGGCCCATTCTTTGGGAGACGTGCGGTCACCGAACGTGGGGTAGACAAAATCCTGCTGCATCCGGCTGAGCGTCGCATCAGTGCCAAGATAATGGCCCGTGCCGCCCAGGCAGACTTCTGCGATCTGATCCACCGCCAGCGTATCCTCTGACACTTCGATGCCGCGGACACAGCGCAGCGCCTGACCGATGATGTCATCACTCAGGATCAGCGATTCCAGGCAGAACCCCAGCAGGGAGGCGTGCATGCCCGCCGATTCATAGACCATGTTGAGCCCGGACAGACCCGCCATCACGTTGGAGCACATCTGCTCCCAACCGGCCTGCATGTCCGGCATCTTGCTGTCCGATGCACCCGCCGCGGCGCCGCCGGGCAGGTCATAATAGCGGTGCATCTGGGCACAGCCTGCCGACAGCAGCGCCTGTTCGCCGGAACCGATGGACATGGCGCCTGTACGCAGGTCCAGACCGAAGGGCCAGGTGCCAAAGATCGCGGGCGCGCCGGGCTTGACCGCGTTCACATAGACCAGACCTGCCAGACATTCCGCGACCGCCTGTACGATGGCGCCTGCCACAGTGGAGGGGGCGGTTGCACCAGCCATGCCCGCGGACAGCAGCAGCACGGGCATGCCACCTTTGATGCACAATTCCATGACTTCGCAGCTTTCAGTCGCGAATTTCATCGGCGGAACAACAAAACAGTTGGAGTTGGACACAAATGGACGCTCGCGCCATTTGTCTTCGCCCCCAGCGATCATATGCAGCATTTCCAGCGCAGGCGGAACATGATGGGGTTCGGTGAACGAGGTGCCGATGTGTTTGAACGTCCCGGCGCAGCTAGCGTAGACCGTGTTGAGGTCCATTTCCATGTTGTCGACGATATCGCGGCACACCATCGGGCGCTGGAGGAAATGCACATTGTCCAGCTGGTCGGTGATGCGCGCGGCATCGTGCAGATCCTGAACGGTGGAATCACGGTATTCTTTGCCGTGGACATCCACGACATGGACCGCGGCGCCAGCGGTGCCGTAGTGGACACGCGAACCGGACAGCTCGAGGTCATTTTTGCCATCACGGCTGAACAGTGTGATGGAGCGATTGGCCTTGGCCAGCGTGTCCTCGACCAGCGCGCGAGGGAAGCGGATGCGACCGTCGTCGCCCAGAATGGCACCTGCGTTGGTCAGATAGGCCACACCGCTTTCCGGGGCGTCGGCCAGGCCGATCCGCTCCAGCGCGTCCAGAGCGGCGTTGTGGATCTTGTCCATATCGGTGGCGGACAGCGGATTGTAGGTGCCGCCTTCGAGGCCTGCACGCACCGGGCGCAGGTGGTCAGGAAGAGCAGAGGCCCGTGCAGCACGGCGAGCGGAACGACCCCCGGAGCGCGCGGCCCGAGGTGAATTGGATTGGTCTGTCATGATGATGAATCTCTTTAGGTTGGACTGGAAAAGATACGGTCAACCAAAGAGTGGGCGGCCCCGCGCAGCACGGCCGCGAGCGGCACCGATCGTGCGTCCGATCAGCGCAATCCTACAGCGGTCGCACAGAATGCTGCCTGCCATATGTCGGTGTGTTTCCATGAGGTATACCGTCGCATATCGACGGATCGATTCTGTTCTGTTTGCGACGCATGTGAAATTTGCGACCTATTTTTCATCCAGCATGTCGCTTTCCTGTTTCACCAACGCTAAGGCTTTTCGGCGAAACCGTATAAAAATCACATTATTTCAGCAGGCTAAGGAGCAATGTTGTGCTCTGCCAGAGGTCACGGTCATGGCACAGTCTAAGGACCGTCTGAACCGCGCGTTAAGGAATGGTGGTTATGCTGATGCGAGGTCCGGCGCCTCTCTCCGTCTTGCGCCAGACGTAAAGTGAAAAGGACATTCCGCGACTTTCAAACCAAGGATCTGACCATGCGGCTGCAAAGAGCCAAGACAACAGAAACGCCAACTCCGCCACGCAGGGACAGCACTCTGCCACGGGGAAGGTGGCTTTTGTGTGCGTCTCGGGGCATGGCAGCGCTGGCGGTGTGTGCCGTGGTGTTTTCAAGCACTGCCGGCGCGGGGGATTGGGGTCGTTTTTTCCTGCGCGGCTTGCCTGGTGACAGCGCGGTTGGATCGCCCGCCGCTCCCGCCACCCAATCGGCGCGACAGCCTGACATTCAGATTTTCTACGATCATGACTTTGGCCGCCTTGTGCTGGGCGGTCGTGTCGCCCTTGAGGGGGAGCATCGCGCAGCGCGCTCTGACCACCCAGATGATCTTGGTGAATTGCGCTTGCGGGCGGGGTATGATCTTGGCCCGTCGCTCGGCTATCTGAGCTTTGGGCGCGAACAGCGGGAGATTGACGGCATGTCCGCACGAGAGACCGTGATTGGTTTGGGTCTGACCTATTCCCTGAACCAGGCGCTGCGTCTGAGCGGAGAATATCTGCGCGACACGGGGCGCACCGGATCAAGTGGTGGGGCAGGGTCTGAGGATCGGTTCTCCATCCGCGCAGCGTTTGAGTTTTAATAGATCATTTTTGATGCTCGGCTTTGAAATGTGCCAGACACCATGGCGCCGCCTCGCTGTGCCGCCAGAGAGTATCAATCCAGGTTGGTCTGCCTGCTGAACTGACTGGCCAGTGCCCGACACGTGATTGCCACTGCCACAGATTCAGAGGTCGGCCGCTCCATGTGGCGCTGTGGTGCGACGCGCCTCCCGCGTGCTGGGTTCAAGGGGTGCAGCGCAAATTGCAATGCATCCGGCAAATTCTGGCTAACGCTGGCAGGCCGTCGGCAAACCCCTGCTGTAGCTTGGGTTTTGCGGCCCGTGATCTGCGGGATTATGCCGAGGCTTCGCCACCAGATCAGCAAAAATATGCATAATTTCCATATCGTTGCCGCCCATACTGGAACCTCTGCGCATACGGACCTTTATCCAGGTCAGCGGCGCGCGGATTGCGCGTCGTGCCATATTGTCGAATGACACAGAAGGAGACATCGACATGATCCGCATTGCGCCCCTCGTGGCCAGTCTTCCCGTCCTTTGGGCTTCGCAGGCTTTGGCCGGAAACCTCACACCGCCCGTCGCCGATCCAGCACCCGCCGCGCCAATCGCGCCCGCGCCGTTGGCGACGGCAGGGTCGGATTGGACTGGTGGCTACGTCGGTGGCCAAATCGGTCAGTTGGATGCAAACACGTCCAACGGCCTGTCAGGCGACGACATCGCATATGGTGTCCACTTGGGGTACAACTATGATTTCGGCCAATTCGTCCTGGGCGGTGAACTGGACTATGACGCGACCGACACCGACCTTGGCGGTGCGGCCGGTGGGGCGACTGTGGACTCTGTTGCCCGCGCCAAGTTGAAAGCTGGTTATGATTTTGGTCCGGTTCTGGCCTATGTCACTGGCGGCGTAGCCCGTGCGGACACCTCGGTCGGATCTGACAGTGGCGATTTCTACGGCATCGGCGTGGCCTATCGGATCAGCGACGATTGGACCGTTGGTGGCGAGGTTTTGGAACATGATTTCGACAACCTCGGCGGCACCGGGATCGGCGCTGACGCAACTACGGTCAGCCTGAGAGCGTCGTTTAACTTCTGATCTGGCCCCATAAGATCAGGTCTCAAAAAACGGCGTGCTTGCTTGGCCGGCGCGCCGTTTTGCTGTTTGGCGGCAAAACCAGTCTTGGCCAAAGGGCTGTTGCGTGCTACCAAACCCCTATGAACCAGACATGTATCACAATTATTTGCTGCATTACCTGCTGAAATCATCAGCGGGCTGGTATCTGTCGTTCCCATTCTTCGAACACCTTGCTAAGCCCGCACTGCGCGCCGCCTCACTTTGGGGCAAAGGTTGGGACACCGGTTATGACCATCGGATAGAACCTATCCGGGTCTGAGCCGTATCGAAGGAAGAGGCATGACACCGATCAAGCTGCACAACACCCGCACCCGTGGCAAAGAGCTGCTGGAGCCGATCAATCCCGACAATGTGCGTCTCTACCTCTGCGGGCCAACGGTTTATGACCGTGCCCATTTGGGGAATGCGCGCCCTGTTGTGGTGTTTGATGTGCTCTATCGTCTGCTGCGTCAGATTTATGGCACCGATCACGTCACATATGCGCGCAACTTCACCGATGTGGATGACAAGATCAACGCGACCGCAGTGGCGCGCAAGGAGGCAGGCGCGCCGGGCACGCTGGAAGAGCTGGTGCAGGAGCGGACCGAGGAAACCATCAGCTGGTATCTCGCCGATATGGCTGAACTGGGCGCGTTGGAGCCCGATCACATGCCGCGGGCAACCGCCTATATCCCGCAGATGATCACGATGATCGAGGCGCTGATCGGCAAAGGCCATGCCTATCCCGATGGATCCGGGCATGTGCTGTTTTCGGTCAAAAGCTATGACAATTACGGCGCGCTATCGGGTCGCTCCGTGGATGATATGATCGCCGGGGCGCGGGTGGAAGTGGCGGATAACAAACGGGATCCGATGGATTTCGTGCTGTGGAAACCCTCCACCGATGAGCTGCCAGGGTGGGACAGCCCCTGGGGTCGCGGGCGTCCGGGCTGGCACATCGAATGTTCCGCCATGAGCCATGAGCTGTTTGGCGAAAGCTTTGATATTCACGGCGGCGGCAATGATCTGATGTTCCCGCATCATGAAAATGAAATCGCCCAAAGCTGCTGTGCCCATCCCGAGGGCGATTTTGCAAAGATCTGGCTGCACAACGAGATGCTGCAGGTCGAGGGCAAGAAGATGTCCAAATCGCTCGGCAACTTTTTCACCGTCCGCGACCTGCTTGAACAGGGCTACCCGGGTGAGGTCATCCGCTTTGTGTTTTTGCAGACGCACTATCGCAAGCCGATGGACTGGACGGACAAAAAGGCAAAAGAGGCTGAGGCCACTTTGCGCAAGTGGCGGGCGCTGACCGCAGGCATCGAGCCTGCACCCACCGCGGCTGCCGCGGTGATCGCCGCGCTGTCCGATGATCTCAACACTGCCGGTGCGGTTGCGGAGCTGCACAAATTGGCGTCCGCGGGCGAAGCGGCCACGTTGTTGGCATCGGCGCGGTTGATGGGTGTGTTGACGGAGGAGCTGGGCGCCTGGGCCAACGAAGGCCAAGAAAGCGAAACATCGGCGAGTGACGATCGCTTTAGTGTAAGTGTTTCTTGGACTGGCACGTTGCCAAGTGACACAGAAGAACTGCTTGTGAAAACCGGGTTCAAGCTTGCAGAAATAAGGTCAAATGCGCTTCAAACCAAAGACTTTGGGAAGGTTGATCAACTTGTAAAGAAGCTGAAACAACTTGGACTAGAAGTTGGTCTTAAACCAAATCGAGTTGAGCTGAGGTTGCCACCTGGGTTCGTGTTGGATGGGCTTTCGGTGCTGCTAGAACCGTAGTTTGGAAGTAACGTCACCCCGTCTCAACCAATCTGCCTATTTCGCCAAGCCATAAGGCCAGCCAATGATCAAAGAACGTCTTTACCTCTACGACACCACGCTGCGTGATGGGCAACAGACCCAGGGTGTGCAGTTTTCCACCGCCGAGAAAAACCAGATCGCCGCGGCGCTGGATGCACTGGGGGTCGACTATATCGAAGGGGGGTGGCCCGGTGCGAACCCGACAGACAGTGGCTTTTTCGATGAGGCGCCCGAGACGCGTGCAACGATGACCGCATTTGGCATGACCAAACGGGCCGGGCGGTCCGCAGCAAATGACGAGGTGCTGGCGGCGGTGATGAATGCGGGCACGCCCGCGGTTTGTCTGGTGGGCAAGAGCCATGACTACCACGTGACCCATGCGCTCGGCATCGAGCTGGAGGAAAACCTCGAGAATATTCGCGCCTCCATCCGGCATATCCGCGCCGCCGGTCGGGAAGCCCTGTTTGATGCAGAGCATTTCTTTGACGGCTACAAGGACAATCCAGACTATGCCGTTGCAGCCTGTCGCGCGGCCTATGACGAAGGCGCGCGCTGGGTGGTGCTGTGTGACACTAACGGCGGGACATTGCCTGACGAGGTTGGGCGCATCGTCCGCGCGGTTGTGGCCGCTGGTATCCCCGGGGATCATTTAGGCATCCACACTCACAATGACATGGACACTGCCGTGGCCTGTACGCTGGCGGCGATTGATGCAGGCGCGCGTCAGGTCCAGGGCACTTTGAACGGCTTGGGCGAACGCTGCGGCAACGCCAATCTGACGACCCTGATCCCAACCTTGCTGTTGAAACAGCCCTATGCGGATCAGTTCGACATCGGCGTGAGCCGTGCGGGGCTGGCGGGTCTGACGAAGCTGAGCCGGACCCTTGATGAGATCCTCAACCGTGTGCCGACAAAACAGGCAGCCTACGTCGGGGCATCGGCGTTTGCCCATAAGGCCGGGCTCCATGCCAGTGCGATCCTCAAGGATCCAAGCACTTACGAACACATTGATCCCGCATTGGTCGGCAACGCCCGCATCATTCCGATGTCCAATCAGGCGGGCCAGTCCAATCTGCGTCGGCGTCTCTCTGAGGCGGGCCTGTCTGTAGAAAAGGGCGACCCGGCTTTGGCGCGGATCCTGGACCGGATCAAAACCCGCGAGGCGGAGGGTTATTCCTACGATACGGCGCAGGCCTCGTTTGAAATTCTGGCCCGCGAAGAACTTGGTCAGCTGCCCTCATTCTTTGAGGTGAAGCGCTACAAGGTCACGGTGGAGCGGCGCAAAAACAAATACGACAAGATGGTGTCCCTGTCGGAGGCCGTGGTCGTGGTTAAGGTGGATGGCCAGAAACTGCTGTCGGTCAGCGAGTCGATGGATGAAACCGGCAACGACCGGGGGCCTGTGAACGCGCTTGCGAAGGCGTTGATCAAGGATCTGGGCCGCTATTCGCAGATGCTGGATGATATGCGTCTGGTCGATTTCAAGGTGCGGATCACCCAGGGCGGCACCGAGGCGGTTACTCGGGTCATTATTGACAGCGAAGACAGCAAAGGCCGCCGTTGGTCCACTGTTGGCGTCAGCGCGAACATAATCGACGCGTCGTTTGAAGCGCTGCTGGACGCCATCCGTTGGAAGCTGCTGCGCGACGAAGCCTGAGGCAGGGTCGCAGCTTTTGTATCTGACTGCAGTTTGCCGCCCCCAAGGGGTGATTTCTGCGGGGAAAAGGATATCTGTCTGTCATGAGATTTGACGACGATTTGATGGTTTGCGCCGAGTTGGTGCAAAAAGGTGATCCCGAACGCTTTCGCACTGTGGTGGCCGCCCCGCCAGAGGTGCGGCCGAT
>NZ_JAJDWC010000064.1 GCF_022825805.1 Phaeobacter sp. | reverse complement strand
CGTTTTCACGCATGACGTCAACTCATCAAAACTCGGAAGTTCGATGACGCTAAGTATACGTGTGTTTTAGACACCTCTATTGCGACATTTCGTACGTCAATTTTCGTCATTTGAGGCTCTATTCCCGTCGTCTGCCGATCTGTCTGGCGCATCGCCCATCAGATAGCGGGGGCCCTGCCCCTTTTGGGCGGCCTCATCGTCGGGATTGTACAACTTACAATTGGGCAAAGACAGGCAACCGCAGCCGATACACCCGTCCAAATTGTCGCGCATCCGCTCCAATGTCGCGATTCGCGCATCAAGATGCTCACGAAACTGCGCCGACAGCTGCGCCCAGTCAGCTTTGGTGGGTGTGCGCCCACCCGGCAGCCCTTTCAGGAAGCTCTGGATTTCCGGCAGCGAGAAGCCGAATTTCTGCGCGATCATGACGAAACTGAGCCGCCGCAAATCAGCCCGCTCGAACCGTCTTTGCCCACCAGCATTGCGCCAGGGCTCCACCAGCCCCTGTGTTTCATAGTAGCGGATTGCCGACACCGCGAGACCGGTCCGCTCTGACAAATACCCAATAGAAACGCCCGCAGATCTCGCCATTGGTTTTCCTCATCAGTTGCCCGATAAAATCGATCAAGAAATAGCTTGATCTAAAGTTAGGTTGAGCAATTAGCCTACCCTCAACGCTGCCAATTTGACAAGCCATAGGAGGGCAAAATGCCAACACGTCTCGAACACGCCAATATCACCGTGTCTTCTCCACAAACCACTGCAGCATGGATGGAAGCCGTGTTTGGCTGGCACATCAGATGGCAGGGCGAGGCCATCAATGGTGGCCATAGCATCCATGTCGGAGCGCAAGACAGCTACCTCGCGCTTTACGCTCCTGACCATGCCGCGCAACCTGCCCCCGAAAGCTATGGCATCCTTGGCGGGCTGAACCATATCGCCGTGGTGGTTGATGATCTTGCTGCGGTCGAAGCTCGGGTGCGCGCTGCGGGTTTCAGGCCTGGCGCACATCACACCTATGAACCTGGGCGCCGCTTCTACTTTCGCGATGACAACAACATCGAATTCGAGGTGGTCAAATATGATGCTTGATATGATCTGGTACAGCCACCGCCCCCGCTGCTTGTTGCGCCAACCAGTGGCACACCAACACCCAAAGCCACGTCCCAAACGCCAAGGGTGGATCCACAAACTGGCCACATGGGTATCACCGTCAGATTGGCGACCACGTGTAGAGCGCCATGCTTTGAAGGGACGCGGGGACTTCTCCGCCTTTGGCCACCCGAGGTGACGAGGGTTCCTGTCACAATCAGGTTTACGCCCGAACCGGGCCTGAAACAGGCCGAAGTAGGTAAACGACCAGCGCAAAAGGGGGATTTCCGCCACTGATCGTGAAATCGCTGTGGACAGCCACTGCCGCCCCCTTGCAATCACCCGGCAGATTGGGTCAGGTACTTGCAACACAACCGGTCAGCCCCTTCGTCTCTGGCGGCGGGGCAGCCGGTTTTCCTATAAACACAATCCACCCATCAAGGTGGATCACCTGACACGACAGCTGGACGCCAACATGGAAAAGATCCCGATGACCCCCACGGGTCACGCAGCCCTCGAAGCCGAGTTGAAAAACCTGAAATCGGTCGAACGCCCGGCCATCATTCAGGCCATCGCCGAAGCCCGTGAATTGGGCGACCTCTCGGAAAACGCAGAATACCATTCTGCGCGCGAGAAGCAGTCGTTCATCGAAGGTCGGATCAAAGAGCTCGAAGGGATCCTGTCCCTCGCCGATGTAATCGACCCCAAAAAACTGAGCGGCGCGATCAAGTTTGGTGCCAAGGTGACCGTGGTTGACGAAGACACGGATGAAGAAAAAACCTGGCAGATCGTCGGCGAACACGAAGCGAATATCGAAGCGGGCCTGCTGAACATCAAATCCCCAATCGCCCGTGCCTTGATCGGTAAAGAAGAAGGCGACAGCGTCGAGGTCCGGACCCCCGGCGGAGACCGAGGCTACGAAATTCTGAAGATCGTTTACGCCGAGTGAAACACGCAGTGCGGGACAACCGCACCGCTTGTCCAATTGGCCCGTTTGTGAACAACCCGAGATGACCAGTCAAAGAGCCGCCACCCCCCCGCCGACCAGCGCGCTTGACGCGCCACCGGAGCGTTCAGCCATTGGCGGTATAGAGGCCACCGCCTTGGGGCTGAGCGCGGCGTGGTTTCTCACGGTTGTGGCGATCTACGTGCTGAACAGCGATGCAGATGCTGGGCAAGCGGCACCCGCCACCTGGTCTGATCTGGTGCTCCTGGCGTCTGCAATCCTGCTTCCGGCCCTGCTGATTTGCGTTGGCGCGGTGGCCTTTCGCTCGGCACAAGTGATGCGCGAAGAATCCCAGCGCCTTCACGCCGCCATAGACGGTATGCGCAAAACCTACATCAGCCATGCCCAACAGGCCGCCTCGGTCAGCGAACCTTCTGTTACACAGAAACTGGACGAAATCGCAGCCGCCACACGCAAAACAGAAACCGCGCTCGCCACCTTCCAGACCAGCCGCCGAGACAGAACGATCCCTGGTGTTTCCCTTCAGGTTGGCACTGCCCGCGACGCCGCTGATCAGGGCTCACTCGCGCTTGGCACCCCGGCAGAGGATCTGGCTGCGCCCTTGCCGGCCGCCAAATTGATCAGAGCCCTGCACTTCCCCGAAACCGCAGAGGATGAAGAGGGGTTTGTTGCCCTCCGCATGGCCCTACAGGACCGCAAGGCCGCCCAAGTCATTCAAGCCGCACAGGATGTGCTGACCCTGCTCAGTCAGGACGGGATCTATATGGATGATCTGCGCCCAGATATGGCGCGGCCCGAAATATGGCGCCAATTTGCCCAAGGCACTCGTGGCCGCGCGGTTGCAGCACTGGGTGGCGTGCGTGATCGCAGCTCACTGGCACTGACCAACGCGCGCATGAAGCAGGATCCTATTTTCCGGGACGCCGCACACCACTTCTTGCGGCGGTTTGACCAGATGCTCGCCGAATTCGAAGAAGAAGCGACAGATGCGGATATCTCGGCAATGGGCGAAACCCGGACGGCCCGCGCCTTTATGCTGCTGGGCCGCGTTGCCGGGACATTTGACTAGGGCTTCAGCCTGCCGTTACAGCCCGAAACTGGCATAGGGGATAAAGCGGACAGGTGTGCCATCGACCACATTGATCGCCTCATCTGGCAGCTCCACCAGGCCCTCCGCCCAACTGAGAGAGCTGACCCGACCTGAGCCTTCGGATTTGAACACCTCAACCTGACCGTTTCGCGCCCGCGCGCGCAGGTACTCCCGCCGTCCGGGTTTCTTTCGCTTGCTGAACGCAGCCGGCAGCGTGAACCCCTGCGGTTCGCGCCAGGACGCGCCCGCCATCACCCCCAACGCCGGGCAGGCAAACACCAGCGTGCAGACCATCGCTGCGACTGGATTGCCCGGTAAGCCAAACACAGGTGTGCCGCTCCACATGCCAAGCGCCAGCGGACGCCCCGGTTTAAGCGCAATCCGCCACTGCTCCATCGCGCCATGTTCGCGCAAAATGGCGGACATATGGTCCTCATCCCCGGCAGAGGCACCCCCGCTGGTCAAAATCACATCCACATCCGCAGCTGCGTCATCCAAGCGGGTTTTCAGCGCCGGGCGATCATCTGCAGCTTTCCCGAGATCGACAGCGGCAAATCCCATGCGACCGATCAACGCCAGCAACATGGGCCGATTTGCATCATAAATCTGTCCAGCGGCGGCTGTGTCGCCCGGTTCGACCAACTCATCCCCCGTCGACAGCACACCAACCCGCAGCGGTTTGCGGACGGTCAGCTCCGACAGACCCGTGGCCGAAGCCAAGGCCAGATCAGCCGGTGTCACCACACGTCCCGCTTTCAGGATCACATCGCCAGCGACAGCATCCTCTCCTGCTTTGCGGGTGTTTGCCCCCGTCTTCAACGGCCCGTGGAAGGCAATCTGCGCCCCATCACAGGTCACATCCTCTTCCAAGACCACCGTATCCACCCCCTCAGGCAGGGCCGCGCCGGTCAAGATGCGAATGGCATGCCCTGCAGGCACTGGTTGATCATGGGGTTGGCCCGCCGCGGCACGCCCGGAAACAAGTGGCCAAACCTGTGCCCCCTCTGGTGCGGGGCCTGCAAACCCATAACCATCCACTGCCGTATTGGGTTGTGGCGGGTTGGAGCGTACGGCCACAACCGCCTCCGCCAGCACACGGCCCAAGGCGTCTGACAACGGCACAGTTTCGGTGGCCGTGACCGCATGCAGCCGATCACGCAGGTGGGCCAACGCCGCATCAACCGGCGTCCAATCGACCCCAGCAGGCAAAGAGAAACAATCGTTGCGCAGCGGAGGTGGTTGAAGTGTCATAGTCTGATCCTCACTCGCTCGACGGGCCTGACGCTCCAGGACATCGCTAGATCCAGCGCCCAAAATCCAAGCCTCTTCCTCTGCCCCGTTACCAGCGGCTGAAAACAAAGCGGTCAGCGCAGCGTCATCCAAAGCCGACAACGCCTGAGACAAAAGCCGCACCTGGATTTTGTCGCGGATTTCATCGGTTCCGGCCTGCTGACTGGCCTGTTTCACAGCAGGCTCGATCAGCCCCGGCCAGACCTCGGCAAAAACCAGCGGCGCATCTGCAACCTCTTCGAAGGGCCAAACCTTGGCAGCATGGCGATGGCGCAACCGCTCTAGCACGGGCAGCCCCATCAAAGCCTGGCTGCCGACAGTCGGGTTGAAAAACAGCTGAAAACAGGAGGAAGACGCCTTTGCCACAAGATCGGTTGCGCGCCGCTCGGCAACCTGGTCATAGACAATTCCGGCTTTGCGATAGGGGATGTCGGGCCAGATGTCCTCTTTGGGCTTGCCCCAGAACGGACCGGCACCGGGAAAGAGGCGGTTCATCTCGGCTGCGACCGCGAAGCGATTGTTCTGCCCTTTCTCGTCGTCTTGGATGCGCTGCTCCAGCCATTGCCACACGGCAAATGGATCGGCCTTTCCCGTCAACTGCGTGGCAAAACCCTTGGGGTACCCAAACGGAAAATCAAACCCAACAAGCGCCCGGTGGCCTGCCGCTCGCTCAGCATCGAAACGGGCCGTCAGCCAGGCCTCCGCCTCCAAACGAGAGCGGCAATAGACCTGTTCGACCGCGACACCAGCCCGTGCCACACCAATCCAGATCGCATCCTTGGTTTCTTTGGCAGGCTTTCGGGTTGCGGCCGACCAATCGACGACGATGACCGTGTCAAACCGTTTCAAGGCCCAGTTCCTCTGCAATGAAATCCGCGATGGCCGTCGTATCGTCGAGGTCAAAGACCGGTCGGTCGAGCATCAGGCGCGTGTCGCTGGCGACCGCCTTCACCGTGGTATCCTGCGGCGCGATTAAAGGCTGGCCTGCAGCCTGTCGATGCGCTTCAATCTTTGGATGTGGCTCGCGTTTGAACCCTTCCACCAGGACCAAATCCACGGGCTGCAACCGTGCCAGCAGCGTCTCGAATGCGGGTTCCGGCGCGCCACGCAGCTCTTGCATGATGGCCACGCGATTGGGGGAGGCCAGCACCACCTCTGACGCGCCGGCCATACGATGTCGGTAGCTGTCCGTGCCCGCGTGATCGACATCCGTGCTGTGATGCGCATGCTTGAGTGTCGATACGCTGAGCCCACGGTGACAGAATTCAGCGACCAGCCGCTCCATCAGGCCAGTCTTGCCGCAGTTCTTCCAACCCGTGACGCCATAGATCTTCACACCCGCTCCTCCGCGGCGCGACGCTCCGCTTCGGCCAGATCCTCGGGCGTATTGACGTTGAAAAACGCCTCATCATCAAATGCGGCGGTCGCTGCACCATGTTTGTCCGTCCACAGCACAACCTTGCGCAAACCGCCCTCTAGCGCTGCCCGCAAATCAGCGCGCAAAGCCACTGGCCAAAGGCCGAAGGTCGGGTGCCGATTGGTTCGCCCGCCCTCATGTGTTGCAGCCAATGCAATGGGGGTGTTTGCCCGTTCCGCCGCCCGCGACAACCGTCCGACCAGATCGGTGGGGAAGAATGGCGTATCCGCCGCCGCTGTCACAATATGGGTTGCGCCCGCCTGCGCTGCCCATTCCATGCCCGCCAGCACGCCAGCCAACGGGCCGGGAAAATCCGGCAAACTGTCGGCCACAACAGGCAGGCCATATTCTGCAAATCGGTGCGGATCTCCATTGGCATTGATCACCAGGCGCCCAACCTGTGGGCCCAGCCGATCAACCACGCGATCCAGCATGCTGCGGCCGCCAACAACCAGTGCGCCCTTGTCGCCGCCGCCCATCCGTGTTGCCTGCCCTCCGGCGAGGACAACACCCATTGGCTGTTCCATTGTCATTGCTGTCTCTCCTGCTTTCGATCACAGCACCAAATGCGATCTCACCGATCACCCCAGGGCGAGCTACCGCGCGCCTTTGCGCCGGTTGCGGCTGTCTTCAGTCGGCACATCTGCCGGGTCCATGTCGCGCACGAGACGATGTTCACCCGACAGACAAACAAACCGCTGGCCGCGCATCCGGCCAACAAGCGTCAGACCCAGATCCTGCGCAATCTCAACACCCCAAGCGGTGAACCCCGATCGGGACACCAACACCGGGATACCCATCATGGCTGTTTTGATCACCATTTCAGAGGTCAGACGCCCGGTGGTGTAGAGGATCTTGTCAGAGACATCTGTGCCTGTGCTCTGCAGCCAACCGGCGATTTTATCGACGGCGTTGTGGCGGCCGACATCCTCCATATAAACCAGCGGACGGTCACGCTGACACAGCACCGTGCCATGGATCGCCCCAGCCTCCAGATAGAGCGAGGGGGTCCGATTGATTTTATGCGCCAGGGCATAGAGCCAGGAAGAACGCACCTCTGCCTCAGGCAGTTTGACCCCTTCCAGCCCCTCCATCATATCGCCAAAAACCGTCCCTACCGCGCAGCCCGATGTGCGGGTCTTTTTCTGCAGCTTTTCCTCGTAGGTGGTTTCCACCTCGGTGCGCACAACAACGGTTTCCAACTCTTCGTCGTAGTCAACGCCGGTGACAACATCCTGAGGGTGCAACATGCCCTGATTGCGCAAAAAACCAAGGGCCAGATACTCAGGGTAGTCCCCGATGGTCATGGCCGTGACGATTTCCTGACGATTGAGATAGATGGTCAGCGGGCGCTCTTCCACCACCGACAATTCAACCAAAGCGCCGGTGTGATCCCGGCCTTTTACCGGACGAGTGAGCCGCGCCTGTTGCGGATCCGGAGCGATCAGATACTCTGCCACAACCGATGCGTGATGTGTCTGTCGTTCTGTCATCACCAATTGCAAACCTTATCTCGCGGGCCTATGCCAATTGGGGAACAACCTAGGACTAGGCAGCCGACTCATAAAACTCGATCCACAGTCTGACGGATGCCAGTTTGATCATCGACAGGAAATTGCGTGACGTCTTTTCGTATCGGGTTGCGATGCGACGGAACGAGGCTTTCAGCCTGCCAAAGAACCGCTCG
>NZ_JAJDWC010000006.1 GCF_022825805.1 Phaeobacter sp. | reverse complement strand
ACCCGCTTCGACGCGTGCGAACGCAGCAGCCCAAATCTCCAGTCGCCTACGGCTCGTTCCGATTTGGGCTGCTGCGGTACTAACTGAAGCGGACAATTGGCATGTTACCTACACCGGACAATTCAGAATGTTCTCGACATGAAAACAAAAGTCTGCTGACAGGACATGAGGTCTGTGGCCGCGATCAGGTGAACTGTTCAGAGATCAATCGCTCTTCCAGACCATGGCCCGGGTCAAACAAAATCTTGTGGCGGATTTTGCGTTGCGTCGAAATCTCCACCCTGACGACATTGGCAAAAGAAACCGAGTCAGCATCGGCCATCACCGGGCGCTTATCGGCCTCCAGGACATCAAATTGCACCCGCGCATTGCTGGGCAGCAGCGCCCCACGCCAGCGCCGGGGCCGAAAGGCTGCAATCGGCGTCAATGCCAGGACGTCAGAGCCGATCGGCAGAATTGGTCCGTGGGCAGAATAGTTGTAAGCGGTTGATCCGGCAGGTGTTGCAACCAGCGCGCCATCGCAGACCAGTTCTGCCATACGCTCGCGACCATCAACCGAAATACGCAGCCGAGCCGCCTGTGGTCCTGCGCGCAGCAGCGACACTTCGTTGATCGCGAGGGCATGGTGTTCGAGGCCCTGTTGATCGATTGCCTGCATCGTCAGCGGATGAATGATCTCCTCCTGCGCGGCTTCCAAGCGGGCAATCAAATCGCTTTCGTTGTATTCATTCATCAAGAAGCCAATGGTGCCTCGGTTCATGCCATAGACCGGCGCAGCGAGGTCGGTTGTCTCGTGCAGGGTCGACAGCATAAAGCCGTCCCCCCCCAATGCCACAATGACATCTGCCTCTTCTTTGGCGACGGTTCCATAGCGGGCCATCATGGCGTCCCTGGCGGATTGCGCGACATCAGTCTGGCTGGCGAGAAAGGCGATTCTAATGGTCATGAAATCTGTTTCCGGTCTTACGCAATCTGTTCCGAAACAATCATAGCTTTCCTCAGATTGCCAGTCTTGCCGCTCTGAGCCGGGGATTCGTCGCATTCCGGGCTTTCAGCCCTATAATGTTTCCGATAGGAAATCTGACAAATTGGAACGCCAACTGATGGAGCCAGCATGACCGATACCACAACCCGTGATCCCGGTTTTTTCACGCAATCCCTCGCTGAGCGCGACCCGGAGCTGTTTGGCTCGGTGACGGCTGAGCTGGGTCGCCAGCGCGATGAGATCGAATTGATCGCATCAGAAAACATCGTCTCAGCCGCCGTGATGGAAGCCCAGGGCTCCGTCCTGACGAACAAATACGCCGAAGGCTACCCAGGTCGCCGCTACTATGGTGGCTGCCAGTATGTGGACGTGGCCGAAAACCTCGCAATCGACCGCGCTAAGCAGCTGTTTAACGTAGAATTCGCCAATGTCCAACCGAACTCCGGTTCGCAGGCAAACCAGGGCGTGTTCCAGGCGCTGATCAAACCCGGCGACACCATCCTGGGCATGGATCTGGCATCCGGTGGCCATCTGACCCACGGCGCCGCGCCAAACCAGTCCGGCAAATGGTTCAACGCTGTGCATTACGGTGTGCGCAGAGAAGACAATCTGATCGACTATGATCAGGTGGCTGCGCTGGCTGCTGAACATCAGCCCAAGCTGATCATCGCTGGCGGATCTGCGATCCCGCGTCAGATCGACTTCGCGAAATTCCGCGAAATCGCTGATAGCGTTGGGGCCTTCCTGCTGGTGGACATGGCGCATATCGCCGGTCTGGTTGCGGCAGGTGAACACCCCTCGCCGTTCCCACACGCCGATGTGGCCACAACAACCACCCACAAAACCCTGCGCGGTCCACGTGGTGGTTTGATCCTGACCAACAACCCGGATATCGCGAAAAAGACCAACTCCGCGATCTTCCCAGGTATCCAGGGCGGCCCGCTGATGCACGTCATCGCTGCAAAAGCCGTGGCTTTCGGCGAAGCGCTGCGTCCGGAGTTCAAAGCCTACCAACAGCAGGTTCGCGCAAACGCGGTCGCACTGTCCGATCAGCTGATCAAAGGCGGGCTGGACATCGTGACCGGCGGCACCGACACCCATGTTCTGCTGGTGGACCTGCGCCCCAAAGGCGTGACCGGCAACATCGTCGACAAGGCACTGGGCCGTGCGCATATCACCACCAACAAAAACGGCATTCCGTTTGACCCTGAAAAGCCGACCGTGACCTCGGGCATCCGCCTTGGCACACCGGCGGGCACCACCCGCGGCTTTGCAGAGGCAGAGTTCCGCGAAATTGCGGATCTGATCATCGAAGTGGTCGACGGCCTGGCCGCCAATGGCGAAGACGGCAATGGCGCTGTTGAAGCTGCGGTACGGGAAAAAGTGTCCGCGCTCTGCGCCCGCTTCCCGCTGTACCCAGGTCTGTAAACAGACCCATATACGGGAGTGCCAGCCGAACAACGGCTGGTACAAACAGTGGCTGGTACGAACAACGACTGGCAAACACATGGAAATCCGCCACGCCCCACGGGTCGCGGCGGATTTTTCATTCGCAAACATGTTGATGGGTACGCTGCAGTCTATGCTTAGCCATGTTCAACGGCCGAGGTTGCAACGGCTGAGGTCAAAGAAATCCGCGCCAGCGCAGAAGGATCAACAGCAGCACCGTCGCGGTCAAAAGCGCAAAGGCCATGCTGCCGAGGATATCCAAGATCCGCCCCCGCCTGCGGTCCGCCAGATCGATTGACCGCAAATGGGTGATGATCTCCTCCGCCTGGCGCAGCAGCTTGGTGTCCTGCACCGTCAATCGCAGTTTCGGGTGCTCCAGCAAAGGTTGCACCGCAGCCAGCTCCAGCCCGATACGGTAGATGCGACGCGGCAACCGACGGCGCGCGCGTTTCAACGCAGACGCCAGATCACCGCCCGCTTTTTCACGTTCCTTCAGGAGGCTGCGCACCTCTTCGATCTGCTCTATTAGGCAGCCGACTCATAAAACTCGATCCACAGTCTGACGGATGCCAGTTTGATCATCGACAGGAAATTGCGTGACGTCTTTTCGTATCGGGTTGCGATGCGACGGAACGAGGCTTTCAGCCTGCCAAAGAACCGCTCG
>NZ_JAJDWC010000112.1 GCF_022825805.1 Phaeobacter sp. | reverse complement strand
CGAGCGGTTCTTTGGCAGGCTGAAAGCCTCGTTCCGTCGCATCGCAACCCGATACGAAAAGACGTCACGCAATTTCCTGTCGATGATCAAACTGGCATCCGTCAGACTGTGGATCGAGTTTTATGAGTCGGCTGCCTAATGGGATCTTTCGGTGTGCGCCGTTTCCGATTGTAAGCGCAATTCTGCATTTCTTTGAAATTTTGTTGACACAATGCACACGTGTGCATTTCAATGAGATTGCTTTGGGAGGAAGACTGTTACCAAGATCACCATTTTTCAGCGAATTACCTTGCTGAAACGGTGGTCAAAGAAAAATCAGTCACTGTCACATTGGTTAAATGAATCGAAGATACGCAGACTTTGCACATCTGTTCATATGTGTTGCAGCCTGACAGGGAAGGGATCATCCATGACCACAAGATTGTTAAAACAAACCACCGCTGCGCTGATTTGCAGCACGCTCGCACTGCCCGCATTTGCCGAAGATGTCACCATCACGGTCTGGGCGGGTGGCTCAAACGATGCGGATGCTTATCGAATTGAAGCGATCAAAATTGCCGCTGACATGTTGGAGCGTGAGGCCGCCATCGACGGGCGCGAACTGTCCATTACCGTCGAAGGGAAGCGTGATTTTGGCGGTTGGGAAGAATTCAAACAGGGTGTCACGCTCGCAGCCGAAG
The DNA here is from genome assembly GCF_022825805.1 of Phaeobacter sp. Classification (GTDB taxonomy): domain Bacteria; phylum Pseudomonadota; class Alphaproteobacteria; order Rhodobacterales; family Rhodobacteraceae; genus Phaeobacter. The sequence continues at coordinate 8,823 of NZ_JAJDWC010000112.1, read as the reverse complement.
CGGGATCTGCGCCAAACATCGTGGTGACCAGCCACCTCGACATCGCGCCGTGGAGCCAAGCCGGCTACATCGTGCCGGCCGAGGACTATCTGGACTTTGACGCCTGGCCGTTGAATGACCTCTATCCAAACCTGCTGGAGATTGCCGCTTATAACGGTATCCAATGGGGCCTGCCTCAGGACGCGGAAAGCCGCCCGTTCTTCTTCTGGAAAGACACAATGCGCGGCGTTGGCTATTCGGATGCAGATATCGCTGCGCTGCCTGCCAAGATCGAGGCTGGTGAATACACACTTCAGAATGTTCTGCAGGACGCAAAAAAAGCCGTAGATATGGGTTTGGTCGAAGAAGGCTATGGCTTCTACCCGCGCCCTTCAAACGGACCTGATTACGCGCAGTTCTATCAGTCGTTTGGTGGTGTTCTGGAAGACCCTGAAACCGGCAAGTTGCTGCTGGACAAGGCCGCGATGGAAGCGTTCTTCCAGTTCTTCGTTGATGCGGTTGACGCAGGCATCACCCGGAAGAACCATCTGGGGACAGACTGGGGGCAGTGGTATTCAGAAGTCGCCAACGGCAAGGCAGCGACCTGGCATGGCGGCACTTGGCACTATGCCCGGTACACCGGAAAAGAGGGCAACGAAGACTTCTTTGGAACGATCGAATTTTCCCTGATCCCTGCCGGCAATGACCAGGGGCGTGCCAACACGATCACGCATCCGCTGGTCTATCTGGTGACAGATCAGGAAAATGATGATCATGAAGAAATCGCCGCTCAATTGGTGAAGATTGCCTCAGAGCCGCGTTTGAACGCACTGCATGCGATCAAATCTGCTCATCTGGGCATCAGCCGCCAGCAGTCCAACATTGAACTTTACAGCAACGATCGTTGGGCGACCGAAGCAACAGAGCGTTTGTTGACAACGGCCAATGCACAGCCAAACAACCTGGATTACGGCGCCTATTCAGAGGCCATGTTCAAAGGCTTGGAAGCTGCATGGACCGGTGTCAAAACCCCCGCAGCGGCTGTTGCTGAACTGGAAACCGAACTTTCGGCCAAACTCGGCGACAACCTGATCGTTCGATAATCCAGCTTTTCGCCGGGGCTGCGTGACGGTCCCGGCATCCCCCTTTTCGGAGAAGACCATGCCCCGCTTCAACGCGCTTGGGTTCGGATTTCTGGCGCCGGCAATGATCGTTGTGACGCTGTTTTTCCTCGCCCCTGTCATCCTGACAGTGTTCTTTGCGTTTACCAATATGTCGACATCGACCGGGATCACCGGAGGAGAATACCTACTCACGCAATCCAGCTTGCGGGAGGTTCGGGCAAGGTCTGTATCAGAAGAGACGGTCCAAAAGCTGGAAAGCACCGTTTACGCGGTAGACGAAGCAGGCCTGGCCCGGCTGGCCGCTGCGCGGGATGCGGCGACCGCTGATGAATTGGCGGCGTTACATGGCGGGGCGGAGTTCACCTCTCGCCGAGAAATGGAACGCGCGCTGAAAGATCTGCGAGAAAATCGCATTCGATCCACTCGTGATCGCAAAACACTCGCCGATCTCTTCACCACCAGTGTGATGGACGAGCGCTTCCAAACCGAAACCGAATTTCGCACGGCGCTGAGCGCGGCCAATATTTCCGAACCAGATCAGTCAGAGCTGGTTGAAGTCGCTTATACGGGTTGGACGTGGACCACGGAAAACATGCGACTGTTGTTCTCGCTCGACAGCTCTTGGCGGTATGCGGCCAACACTGTTTTCTATGTCGTCTTGACCCTGTCCTTCAATGTCGGATTCGGCCTTTTCCTGGCGATTTCAACGTTCTACCTTCCAGCGCCGATTGCGAACACATTCCGGACCATCTGGTTCCTACCGCGCATTTTGCCGCCAGTTCTTTATGTGCTGATGTGGTATTGGCTGACCTGGGATACCGGGATCATTTCATCTTTCATGGGGCTGTTTGGGGTCTCACCCCGCAATTGGATGCTCGATACAGCAACCAACGCCTGGGTCGTGATCATCCTGATCAACGGGTTTGTTGGTGCCTCTTTGGGAATGATCTTGTTCTCCTCAGCGATCAAAACCATCCCGGACTCGATGCTCTATGCCTCCGAAGTGGATGGTGCAAACCGCTGGCAGCAGATCCGGTTCATCATTTTGCCACAGCTGCGGTGGCCCATCCTGTTCACGTCGTCTTATCAGACGCTCTCGCTGCTCACGTCGTTTGAATATATCCTATTGGCCACCGATGGCGGGCCAGGTGGTGCGACCGAGGTTTGGGCCTTGGCCGCCTATCACACGGCGCTGAACAACTATGGCGGCAATCTGCAATACGGTCTGGGCGCAGCATATGCATTGGTTCTCGTTGTCATCGGCATCGTGACCAGCGCGCTTTACCTGAGGTTTTTCAATTTCAAAGAGCTCGTCTCCAAACCACGGATTGAGCAGTAGAGGACGTTTGTGATGACATCGAATTTTCGGGCATTTCCGATTGTCGCTCTCTTAACCATTTTGTCACTGCCGTTGGTTGTGATGTACGGTTTCACCATCCTGGACTCGGTGACAGATACGGAACCGGGCAGCCTGGTGCCAACCGAGTTCACAGTGCACCATTGGCGGTTTCTGTGGGACGACACCACTGGCCGCGGATCGGTTTGGACAGCGACGTTGAACACTTTCATCTTCGCAGGTTCAACCGCAGCGATTGTCTGCGCCACATCCCTGACATCGGCTTACGCCTTGTCTCGGTTGAACTTCCCGGCGCGGCGCTTTTTCCTGGCAGGGGTCATCATCTTGCATGCCTTTCCAACTATCACCTTGATTATTGCAATCTTTCTTATCCTGCAGTTTCTGGGTCTTTTTGACACGCTCATCGGTGTGATCATGGTCAAGGCCGCGCTGGAACTGCCCTTTGGGATCTGGGTGATGAAAGGGTTCTATGACACGGTGCCCTGGGAAATCGAAATGGCTGGCGTGCAGGATGGCGCGAGCCGTTTCATCGTCTGGCACAAACTGGTTTTGCCGCAAGTGCAGCCCGGACTGTCGGCACTCTTGATATTTTCTTTCCTGTCAGGATGGAGCGAATTCATCCTGCCGCTCGTGCTCGCGCCGGGCAGTGATGCGCAGGTTCTATCGACGTATCTGGCGTATTTCCTGCTCGATGACAGCCTTGAAGTTGACTTCAACCTCTTCAAATCGGTGGGTCTCTTCTATGCCCTGCCTGTTATCCTGATCTATCTGATCTTCCAGAAAAAACTCATGAACATCTACGGTGGGGGCTCGAAAGGCTGATGCAGCTTAGGCTTAAAAACTTCACAAAAACCTTCGACGGCCTGACCGTGATCGACAACCTGGATCTGACGGTTGAGAGCGGGGAGATGATGGCGCTTCTTGGCCCGTCAGGCTGCGGCAAGTCGACAACCTTGTTTACGATATGCGGCATCCACAGGATGAACGGTGGCACCTTGCATTTTGGAGAGCGTGACGTTTCTGATCTGCCCTCACAAAAGCGCAACGTTGGTGTCGTGTTTCAGAACTACGCGCTGTATCCCCATATGAACATTCGAGAAAACATTGCGTTCCCGCTACGGGTCCAAAAATTGGACACCGCCACAATCAACCGTAAGGTTGGGGAAATTGCGGAACTGGTTCATATTCCCGAATTGCTGGGCCGGCGCCCCGCGCAGTTGTCTGGCGGTCAACAGCAGCGGGTGGCTCTGGCTCGGGCCTTGGTACGGCAACCGGATGTCCTGCTTTTGGATGAGCCTTTGGCAAATCTCGACGCCAAGCTGCGCTTGGAAATGCGTTCAGAGATCCGGCGCATCCAGCTGGAGACCGGAATTACAGCCATCCTCGTCACTCATGACCAAGTCGAAGCAATGTCGATGTGTGACCGTATCGCACTGATGAAAGACGGTAAAATCGTTCAGCTCAGCGCACCGGATCAAATGTACAATGATCCTGTCGACACCTTTGTCGCCGGGTTCTTGGGCAACCCGCCGATCTCTTATTTAGATGCGAATGTAGCTGACGGACAGTTCCAAACCGGTGGTGGTGGCATCGCCATTAGCGATGCACTCAAGCCGAAAGTCAGCGGGCAAATCCAGCTTGGCATTCGGCCAGAATATTTTGGCCCACAGTTTGGATCAGGTCTGCAGGGCAAGATCAGTTTCGTGGAAACACAAGGTCGCGAAGATCTGTACAATGTTACGCTCTCCAATGGTGCGGTTTTGCGGTCCATCCAACCCTCTGGCCGTCGTTTGAAGCTCGGCGAGACAGTGGACTGGGGCGTTGATGCCGATCATGCGCTGGCTTTCACCACAGACGGGGCCCGCATTTGATGTCAGACTGGCTGTCCAGATCCAAACCCATGTCCATCGCCCATCGCGGGGCCAGCGCCTATGCGCCTGAAAACTCTCTCGATGCGTTTGCGCTGGCGGCGGATCTCGGCGCGGATATGTGGGAGGTGGATCTGCATCAAACGGCCGACGGCAACCTCATCGCATTTCATGATTTTCATCTCGCAGATGGGCGCAGTATCGCGTCACTCTCGCTCGATGACATTCGAGCGGCATCATCTGCAAACCAGGCACCGCTGCTGACGGAAGTTATCGCGCTTGCGCAAGCGCGGGGATGCGGTCTCTACGCCGATATCAAAGCCACGAACGCGGCGGCTGCCGTATCTGACATGCTGCAGGACGCAGGTGTCGAACGGGCCATTCTGGGTGCATTCGATCCGGCTGCGGTGCGGGCGCTGCAAGATCACAACACCCCGTATCCGATCGCGGCATTGGTGCCTGTTGGCGTGGATCCCTTCGATCTGGCCGTCAAACCGGATATACTGCATCTGTGCTGGGAGAAAATGGACCGACCTCAGGATCTGTTGGATCAGGCATTTTTTGCGCGCTGCGCCGAACGGGGCCAGAAAGTGGTGCTGTGGCATGAAGAAGACCCAGCAAGAATGGCGGAACTGCGCCGCCTTCCAGTGTTGGGGATCTGTTCTGACCGGCCAGAGCTGGTCAACCCGGTCTCATCCGGTCAGGGACTGCAGATCGTCTGCCACCGCGGCGCAAATAAAATCGCGCCTGAAAACACGCTATCCGCCGCGCATGCCTGTTTTGCCGCAGGATTCAGCCATGTGGAAATCGACGTTCATGTCACCTCAGACGATGAGCTGGTCGTTCTGCACGACCCCACATTGGACAGGACGACCAACGGTCACGGACGGGTCGGCGATCACTCGCTCGCACAGCTTCGCCAGTTGAGCGCCGGAGGTTGGTTTTCGCAGCACTTCGCCCCAGAGAAACTTCCAACACTGGATGAGATGTTGGATCTGGCCAAATCCTACTGCAGAAAACTCTATATCGAGTTGAAATCCGCCCCTGCCGATCTGATCTGGAACCGGGTCTGCGCCCATGGAATGCAGGATCGTGTATTCTTCTGGTCTTTCGTCACCCAATCACTGCTGGACCTGCGCGGCCTGTCGGAACAGGCCCATATCATGGCCCGCCGTCAGGATTTTGACAGTTTGGAACAAACACTAGAGACGTTTATGCCGTCTCTTGTAGAATTTACCGTGACAGAGAGTTGGGCCGATTTCCCGGAACTGCGCCGCCGTGGTATCCCCATCATGATTGCCTATGGAGGGGAAGAGAGACAGGTGTTGGAGCGGATTGCCGCTGCCGCACCCGACATGGTCAATCTCGACCAACCGTTTCTTTTTGCACAGATCTGTCGCGAAAAAGGAGTAGCGCTTTGACCGATACACCAGAAAAGCCTGTTACATCTTTCGATGTTGCACGTCGCGCTGGTGTGTCCCGCTCGATGGTATCGCGCGCTTTCACCGAAGGTGGGAATATCTCGCAAAAGTCGCGCGAAAAAGTGCTCAAAGCTGCGCAGGAGCTGGGATATCGCGTCAATTTTCTGGCTCGTGGATTGCAAACACGCCAGTCAAACCTGGTTGGGATCGTTGCATCCTCCCTTGATACGCCCTTTCGGTCCAAACAAGTGCGGCTCGCAGCTCAGGAATTTATCAGCCATGGGTACCGGCCGATTTTGCTGCCGTTTGAACCTGACGACGATATCGAACATTGGCTCTCGGTCATGTTGAATTATAGCGTCGCTGGCGTGTTGGTAACCTCTGCCACCCCGTCATCAAAAATCATCCAAGAGTGTCACCGCCTGCGCATGCCCTTGGTTCTGATCAACCGCGGTCAGACACAGGACATCGCGGACACGGTTCAGATCGATGTGGCCCAAGCCGGCGAGTTGGCGTTCAACATGTTGACCAGATCGGGCCACAAACGTCTCGCAGTGGCCCATCCGCGCAAGCCCTCTTACTCGGTTACAGGGCGCGCGACGGCCTTTATCGACAAATGTCACTCAGAACAGATCCCAGTCAAAGAATTCATCGCATCCAGTCAAAGCTACGAGGCTGGATATGATATCGGCGGCAGCATTGGTCTCGCGCTCGACCAGATTGACGGCTTGTTTTGTGCCACCGATCTGATGGCCCTTGGCGTCATGGATCGGTTGCGGGCAGATTGGAACGTCCGCTTCCCCGATGATCTGCAGATCGTTGGTTGTGATGACATCGACCAGGCGGGCTGGGGGTCGTACCGACTGTCAACCATGCGCCAGGACGCGGGCGAACAGGTGCTCGCAGCTGTCGGGCAGATGTTGGACCGCATCAACAATCCCGAGGCGCCAGCACGACATTTCAACCAAAGGCTTACTCCTATTTTTAGAAACACAACAATGAGTTATCATGACTGATACCTATTCGACCCGATTGGGTTTTGCGAAATTTCTGGCGCAAGAAGCAGGGTTCTTGGCGCAGAAACTGTACCGGGAGCGAGAGGCCGATTTTGTCTCCACCAAAGGGTTGCAGGACTTCGTCACCCAAGCAGATCGCGCCGTGGAAGCGCATATCAGATCCCTTCTGCTGCGGCATTTTCCGTCGGATGCGATGCTGGGAGAGGAAGATGGGTTGATGGGGGACAGCTCGTCCATCTGGGTTGTCGATCCGATTGACGGTACCGCCAACTACATGCGGGGCCTGCCGGATTGGGCCATCTCGATTGCATTTTGCTGGGAGGGAGAACCCGAAGTGGGCGTGATCTTTGCCCCCGAACGCAACGAGATGTGCTGGGCGGTGAAAGGGCAGGGGGCATTTTGCAACGATCAGCCCATTCAGGTGTCGGCTTGTGCAGCACCCGATCAGGCGCTCCTGCTGTTGGGGCGCTCCGCGCGAGGGTCGCTTAGCGCCTATCTGGATCTTGTGCGCAGCGTCATCGACAGCGAAATGGAATACCGGCGCAACGGGTCCGCCGCCGTGAGCCTGATGGATGTCGCCCAGGGCCGCGCCGAAGGCTATTATGAGGCACATCTCAACCCCTGGGATGCGCTCGCCGGTGTGATCATCATTCGCGAGGCAGGCGGGATTGTCCGCTGCGCCAAAGGCGCTGAAATGCTGACAGCGGGCAGCCCGGTATTGGCACTGGCACGAAACCTAGATGGCAAAGTGCTACAAACCTTGGCCGTTGAGTGACAGGTTAAATTGGTCAGCCAGCTGACTGGATGACCATGCCTCGGACCCAACTGGGCCGCTCGGCACTGTGCTTTCAACAAATGCCTTTGCGTGTATGGGCTTCGGAGAACGCAGCTATGTTCTCTGCCTGTTGATGAACAGCCTCACGGCATCATGGTTGTTCGTTGCGCCGAGTTTGCTCTTTGCATTTTTGAGGTACAGGCGGACTGAGGGTTCTTTCAGACCAAGCTCCTCGGCGATTTGCTTCGGGCGCAATCCTCTAGACAGCATCTCTAACGTCTGCATCTCGCGCGGGCTCAGGGGGCGCGCGATGTCGTGATGGGTTTTGCCTTTTCTCCACGTTTCAAACCGGGCGTTTGCGACCAGGCAAAGCGTGCGCAGGTCATCGACCAGCGGCATCACACTTCTTTCGAAATCATATCGCATCATGGCGTTACCCAAAATGAAGCCACCATGTCTGCCCGATCCTTTCAACGCGGTCGGGATTCCTATTCCTGCTCGCCAATCAAACTTGCTTACGGCTTTGATGTAGTCGCGCGCGTGATCGTCAATGTAGTGGCTATTGAGATCCAGATATTCCGATCCGACCTTTGTTGGCTCGAAAGTCGCGCAGCAGTAGGTGACAAATGGTTCAGAGAAATCAGGGGTCTTCGCCAGCTCACTTGGCCATGCATTTGGCAAGGTCGATCTCACGTACCAATGCGGCGGGTCGCCATCATCTCGCGTTGCGTAGATCACTTTGTCCAGTTTCAAACGCGACAGTGTATCCACCAAGCGCACCCAGGCAGCCTCAGCAGATTTGGCGGTCTCTATCCCATAAGCGCATTCAAGCAGATCACGTTGCATCTCGAGCTTTTGATATATTAAGTCTGATATATTGCCAATCCCGATGCTGTGGAACGATGATACCCGAAGCATAAAAGTTTCGAGCAGTTTGAATGTATAAGTTTATAAATGCCTGCATCACTTTGGCAGCTCTCATCTGCCTTTGGGCCTTCCAAATAGGTGCCGCGCAGGCTCAGGGATCTTCGAATGTTATCATCGTCTTCGACGCCTCAGGTTCCATGTGGGGCCAAATCAACGGGGTGACGAAGATTGAAATTGCGCGTGAAGCATTCGCGAATGTGCAAGCCCAGTGGAACGATATACTTAGCGTCATCGAACTTCCGAGTTTTGATGAGTTGACGTCATGCGTGAAAACGGTTCAGTTAGGCTCATGATCCGCCCCGGTTTTCTTACCCCTTCAGAGCGTCGAGAGCTTGAGGCTTGCGTGCGCAGTCATC
>NZ_JAJDWC010000029.1 GCF_022825805.1 Phaeobacter sp. | reverse complement strand
CCGCTTCGACGCGTGCGAACGCAGCAGCCCAAATCTCCAGTCGCCTACGGCTCGTTCCGATTTGGGCTGCTGCGGTACTAACTGAAGCGGACAATTGGCATGTTACCTACACCGGACAATTCAGAATGTTCTCGACACCCAGGCCATCGGCCGCGCGCGGCATCAATCCACCCGCGCGCGCCATTCTTTCCAACGCAGGACAGCATTTGCACCCACCTCGCGAAAGGGTTGCGGCGGCAAGCGTTTGGGGGCTGCTTCTGCATTGAAAAACGCGCTGATGTCTGAGGATACACCACAAGCCAATTCCGCCGCGCTGATACCGGTCAACGTACCCCTGGCCGTGCCAAGCCCATTCTGGACACACCCAGAATAGACGCCCTCCTCGATCATATGGGCATATGACACTGAATTCAGCGTCAGACAAAGATGGCCGGCCCATTCATGTTCCATCTTAAGACCCGCCATTTGGGGGAATCTCTGTTCAAACTTAGCCTGCATCACGGAGGCGGCCCGGGCCAGATCGCCTGGTTTGGTGCGCATACCGGAGCGCAAAGTCGCACATGTGCGGGTGATGATCCTGTTGCCGCCCTGCCCCGTATCGATCCGGCGCATAGTGGTTCCCATCGGATCAGATGGCGTAACCCCCCAACGCGGCTGTCCGCCAAGTGATTTCAGCTGATCAGCTGTTAACTCAGGGGTCATGACGGCATAGAGAAACACCTGCATCAGCCGCCCACGCGCAATCCCGAAGCTCTCAAGATGACCGTTAACCGTGAGAATGATCCGACCGGTGGAGACTTTTCCAGCTGGGGTGACCACTTCCCAGGATTGCCCCGCCTTTTCAAATCGCAGGACGGGCGAGTCCTCGTAGATCTCGACCCCATCTCCGGACAGACCCGCGGCCAGGCCCCGGACGTAGCCTGCAGGCTGCAACATCACTGTCCCAGGTGTATAAACCCCACCGAGGTAGTGGCGCGAGCCGGTCAGTTCCGTCATCTGCTGCGCATCAAGTTCCTCACTGTGTTCGCCCAGTGTTGTCAGATGCTGTGAATAGCTCCGATTGTGCGCGAGTGCGGCTTCGCTGGCCGCTCCGTTCACCTTGCCGACGGGATCGAAATAGTCGGATTTGATCTGATATGTTTCCACCGCGTCCTTCGCAAACGCAATGGCGCGACGGTTCAAATCGATCAGCTTTCTATCATTGCCGGGCCCTGAGTAGTTATCCGAGGCGAGGTCATGCGGCAGATCAATCATGAAACCGGAATTGCGCCCCGCCGCGCCTTCTCCAACGCGACCCGCGTCCAATACGACAACCTTTGCATTCGGTTGCAGCTGTTTCAGCCGCCGCGCAGCTGAAAGACCCGCAAAACCCGCGCCGATCACGGTGAAATCTGCTGTTGTTGCCTCATCCAAAGGCTGGGCAGGGCTTTGCCCGCCCAGGATCACATTCCAAGCTGCCGCACCCCTATGATGCGGCAGGGATTTCGCGTGATAGCCGTTCAAACCACCGCCCCATCCATGTCATCGGCGAGATCGATCCATATCGTTTTCAGCTGCGTGTACTGATCATGCGCATGGACTGAATTGTCCCGCCCCCCAAAACCGGACTGTTTGTATCCACCAAATGGCGTGGTGATGTCACCTTCGCCGAAGCTGTTGACGGTGACAGTACCAGCCTGGATGGCGCGCGCGCCCCGGATGGCTCGTTTGGCATTGGCGGTAAAGATCGAGGCGCAAAGACCATATTCTGTTTCATTGGCCATCTGGATCGCTTCCTCAAAACTTGCGACTTCGACCACCGCGAGCACAGGTCCGAAGATCTCTTCCTTCGCCAAGGTCGCATTATGGCTCGGCAGTTCTACGACAGTTGGCTCAACAAACGCCCCGTCAAATGACCCACCGCCAAGAACCAGATTACCAGGATTTTCCAAATAGCCGCAAACTTTGTCAAAATGCGCCTTTGACACAAGCGCGCCGATACGGGTTTCGGGATTGAGTGGCTCACCAACATTCCACTGTTGGGCGTGGTGCGAAATCCGCTCCAGCAGTTCCGCTTTGATGTCCTTATGGGCAATCAAACGAGAGGTCGCAGAACAGTTTTCCCCCATATTCCAGAACGCACCGTTCACAATATGGGCGGCCACCCGATCCAGGTTTTCAGCATCGTCCATGACGATGGCGGGGTTCTTTCCGCCCATCTCAAGAACAACTTCCTTTGCGTTGCTCTCTGCCGAATAGGTCAAAAATTTCTTGCCAGTGACTGTCGATCCCGTGAACGACACCATGTCGATGTCCATATGACGACCGATGGGCTCGCCCACATCGCGGCCACCGCCTGGTACAATGTTCAAAACCCCCCGTGGCAGGCCAGCCTCTGCCGCCAGTTCAGCCAAGCGCAGGGTCGTCAACGTGGTTTCTGCAGCAGGCTTTACAACAACCGAACAACCGGCGGCCAAGGCAGGCCCAATCTTCCAGGCCAGCATCAGCAGGGGGAAATTCCAGGGCAGGACCAACCCAACCACACCAATCGGCTCACGCACGACCATCGCAATATGATCGTCAGACGACGGAGCCACCTGATCATACATTTTGTCGATCGCTTCAGCGTGCCACTTCAGACAATTAATGGTCTCTGGAAGATCAACCGTTTCACAGTCAAAAATCGTCTTCCCGCTGTCTAGGCTTTCCATAACCGCCAATTCACGGGCGTTGCGGGTGATCAGCTTGCATAGACGGATCAGAACGTCTTTGCGCTCCGCAGGCGCGAGCTTTGACCAACGCCCATCCTCAAACGCCTCACGCGCTTTTTCGACCGCAAAATCCACATCGGCGCCGCCGCAGGCTGCGATACGCGCGAGAGGTTCACCAGTGGCCGGATTCACTGTCTCAAAAGTATCGCCGGAGATGGCTGGACAGAATTTTCCGTCGATAAATGCGCCTGTCGGCAGATCCAGTCCGGCGGCAATGGATTTGTACTCATCGTGTGTAAGCAGCGACATGGATCAACCCTCCGCCTCAATATCTGCGATTTTTTGTTTTAAGACGCGCACAACTTGTTCCAGTGCCCGTTTGTCGTCTTTGTTCAACCCGGTCAGCGGCGCACGCATCGCACCGGACTGAATGCCGTTCATAACAACACCATGTTTGATGGTCTGGATGAACTTGCCACCCTGTTCGAGCACTCGCATCAACGGCATCATCGCTGACATGATACGCCGCCCTTTGCTGAAATTGCCTTCAATCACGCAGGCGTTGTAAAGCGCCAGGTGTTCCCGCGGCAGGAAATTGGATCCACCACATACCCAGAACGGGGCGCCCCAGGCAAAATACTCCAAGGCTTGATCATCCATGCCACAACCCAGCTGGATATGGGGGTAGTCTCTCGCCAGTAAATGTAAGCGGTTGATGTCGCCCGAGCTTTCCTTGATCCCGCAAAAGTTTCTAGGCAGCCGACTCATAAAACTCGATCCACAGTCTGACGGATGCCAGTTTGATCATCGACAGGAAATTGCGTGACGTCTTTTCGTATCGGGTTGCGATGCGACGGAACGAGGCTTTCAGCCTGCCAAAGAACCGCTCG
>NZ_JAJDWC010000076.1 GCF_022825805.1 Phaeobacter sp. | reverse complement strand
GATCTGCGAATACTGCATCGGGGCCACCACCGCTGCTTCCCCCAGGGTATAGGCGCTGACCGTCAGCAGTGTCGCGCAGAACCCGAAGAGCGCAACCACCGCAATCGCGGCAAGGGTGCTGCCGTCCATCGGGACATAGACCAGCGGCAGGGCAAGCCCCATCAGGGCAAAGGTGGTCAGCATCGGATAGATCATCAAAACCACCCGCCGTTCCTGCGCGCTGATCTTGCGCAGCACCACCGATTGAAAGGCCGCGCAAAACGCAGCAAACAGGGCAGCGCCATGGCCCAAAGTCAGATCCGTCGTGCCCGGGCGCAACACCACCATGACCCCGGCAAACCCCAGCAGCACCGCCGCAAGTCTGGGCAAACCGACTTGTTCGCCGAGGATCGGAATGGAGAGCAGCGTAATCACCAGCGGTGTGGCAAACAGCAGCGCATAAGCCTGTGCAAGCGGCAGAACCGAGAATGCATAAAACGCGCTGGCCGGGATGACGGCCATAGCAAGGGACCGGGCTGCCATCCACCAGGGATGCACCGGTCTGAGATGGCCGGGCGTTGCATCCTTGATGAGCATCAACATCAGCATCGGCAAGGACAGCAGGCTGCTGAAGAACACCAACTGGATCGAGGACACGCTTTCGCCGAGGATTTTCACCACCACGTCATGGGTGGAAAAGATGGCATAGGCCAACAGGGCCAAACATGCGGCTTTTATGTTCATGGTGATCCGTCCTGGCAGGCATCGGGGCTTGGGCTAATCATACGCCGCGCGTTTGGATTGGCCTAGCCGTCGCAGTATTGTCGCAAGCTATAGACCGCGCAGCGGTCCCTTGCCAGCGCGGCCTTCGGTCAGGAGCGTGAATGAGGGTGTCGCAATCAAAAAAGGTCGGCCAATTTGGCCGACCCTGGTGGTTTTTCATGCGGTTGCAGGTGATCGCGAGATCAGAGCGATGCATTGAGCGCGGTGATCACCGCGTCGCCCATTTCCGATGTGCTGATTGGCGACACACCATCCTCGCCCAGAAGATCTGCGGTGCGATGGCCTTCTGCCAGGACGCGCTCTACTGCGGCTTCCAGGCGATCCGCTTCTGCGCCTTGATCAAAGCTGTAGCGCAGCGCCATCGCAAAGCTGAGAATGCAGGCGATCGGGTTGGCTTTGCCCTGACCTGCGATATCGGGTGCCGAACCATGTACGGGCTCATACAGGGCTTTGGGGCGGCCGTTTGCCATCGGTGCGCCAAGCGACGCAGACGGCAACATGCCCAGCGAGCCTGTGAGCATTGCCGCACAGTCGGAGAGGATATCACCAAACAGGTTGTCGGTCAGAATGACGTCGAACTGCTTTGGCGCGCGCACCAGCTGCATGGCACCATTGTCGGCATACATGTGCGACAGCTCGACCTCTGGGTAATCTGCTGCAACCTGGTTGACGACCTCGCGCCACAGGATCCCAGATTCCATGACGTTGGCTTTTTCCATGGAGCAGAGTTTCTTGTTGCGCCGCATCGCCAGTTCGAAGGCCGAGCGGGCTGCCCGTTCGATTTCGCTTTCTGTGTAGCGCTGGGTGTTGATGCCGACGCGTTCGTTGTTTTCTTCAAAGATGCCCCGTGGCTCACCAAAATAGACACCCGAAGTCAGCTCGCGGACGATCATGATGTCGAGGCCGGCAACGATGTCTTTTTTCAGCGAGGAGAAATCCGCAAGCGCGTCAAAACACTGGGCTGGGCGCAGGTTGGAGAAGAGATCCATCTGTTTGCGCAGGCGCAGCAGTCCGCGTTCTGGTTTGACCGAGAAATCTAGGTCGTCGTACTTCGGCCCACCAACCGCGCCCAGCAGCACGGCATCCACGGCTTCGGCCTTGTCCATCGTCTCGTCAGCCAGCGGGGTGCCATGGACGTCATAGGCGGCACCGCCGACCAGATCTTCGCTGACATCAAAGGTCAGATCGCGCTTTTCACCGAACCAGTTGATGATTTTGCGGACCTCAGCCATGACCTCGGGGCCGATGCCGTCGCCGGGCAAAATCAGAATCGATGGGTTGGACATATGGATACTCCTTCAAAGCGTTGCTTTGGGGTACTCTGACATCAAACATTGGTCAATGAGGGCAGAGGGGATCAAAGGCCTGTAGTTTGGTTTTATGGCGTGCATTGGCGCCGTGGCGCCATCTTGTTGCGTTCCAGTCATTGATTGATTTGCAGATCCATCCAAACCAGCCCATGGCGGGTTGCTGCCCGGTCTGAATTTTGCAAATCCGAGTTTGGCAGGTCTGAGGACCACAACACGCCACTGTCTACAACGATGATATCACGCGACGGCAAGAGGTAGTCGACTCGCATGCGGCGGTTGTTGCCCCAGTCGACAGTTGTGCCATCGCCCCTGTCGTCAGCGGGCACCACATCCTGCAGCCGGGGATCCGCCAGCAGCCTTTGAATGGCCTCCCGTCGACCGCTGCCGCGTTGTGGATCAAGATTGGCGCCACCGGCGATGACCCAGGGCGCAGAGGGCGCAGGTGGGAGTTCGCCATCCAACAGAACCTGCCAGAATCGGATCTCATCTGCGTTGCGCAGCCCATTGCGGTCTTCATCGCCATCAAACAGCGGTGTGGTCGCATGAAAGGCCATCAGCGACAGCGTGACATCAGGCGACAGGGTGAGCGGGACGACCCAATGCCCCGTGGTGGACAGCCTTTGTATGGCTTGCGCGTCAACGCTTGGAAAAGGTCGCTCATCTGCCTGGCGCGGCATTCGCGCACCCGGCAGCTCACGCCACAGCAGATCTGAGACGTTTCGCACGGTGCGGTCGTCAATGGCAAAGCGTGACAGCACAGCCATCCCGCCCTGTCCGGTGAAGCGGCCATAGCCCTGTGCATCACGTGCTTCGTGGCGTGTGCCATCACCATCCAGATCCTGGCCACTGGGCACACCGCGGTTGGGCATGGGCGCATAGATATGCGGGTAGGGGGCCACGTTTTGCGCCAATCGGTCACGAAAAGCTGTGATCGCGCGCCCCTCTAGATCCCAGTCAAAACCCAACAGCAGCAGGATATCTGCATCCGCCAGCGCCAGCACGCGCAGGATCTCCGCGATCTGTGGATCCTTGCCACGATTAATGTCGCGCAGCAGCAGGCCAGGACCCTTGCGGGAGAGTTCGGTGTTGAATGTTGCGATACGCAGGGTCAGCGACGAAGTCTGTGCCGCAGCGCTCAGGGCGAAAGAGCAGAAAAGAACAAAGGCGCAGAGCCGGATCATGCCGCCTGCAAGGTTTCAGCGCTGGCATACGCTGCCTTGCGCCGCTGGGCGATCAGGCTGCAAATCCGCAACATCGCAACGCCACGCATCACCATGGAGGCAGGCACAAAGGCCCAAAGGGCCAGCACCCACGCAAATGTCTGCGGAGAGCTGAGAAGATGCAGATCCAAGAAACCACTCATCAGTTTTGCTGCGGCGGGCAACGCAAAAGGCAACAGCACACCGGCAACGATATTGATCCGGGCATCCCGCTGCAGCCTGTCTAGCACATCTCCGCCGGTGGTGGGATCAAACAAGGGTAAATTGGTCCAGACGTTGAAGGGGCCGTGGGCCAACGGCCAGTTCTGCCAACGAATTGCGGCCATCACCGCCAATATCGCAAAGAGCGACAGCAAATAGGCCAGCGAAGCTCCCGCAACCAGACGCGCGCCGACCTCTGGATCAAAGTGTGGTGGCATCATCAGTGCCACCAGTTCAACAGGTGAAAACGCAAAATGCATGATGTCGCCAAGGCCAAGCGCCGCGATGGTGATCAAGGCTGTCAGCGTCGTTGGGTCCAATGGATGGCGCGCAAGCAGGCTCAGCAGCGCCACAATCGCAACCAGCGTCATAAACCGCAGCCGATTCAGTGGTGGCGCATCGCGAAATTCCATGAAGCTGGGGTAGCTGGAAAAATACTCCACGAAGGTCAGCGCTGCAGCAAGGATCGCGATCAGGGCAATGATCTCGGGGGAGCGGGTCGCCGAAAGCGGTAACAGCAACGATGGCAATGCAATCAGCAACGCCATTAGAATGCCCCGCGCGGCCGCGCCTGCGATACGTCCAAACACAACTCGATCCCTTCAAACCGGACGGGGTGGTACATTGCCGACCCACTTTTCCAACTTGTCGTCTCGCGGCCTCTCTTTGATGAGAAGTCTTCGCGAAACACTGCCTCATTTCCGCCTCATTTGTGCCCGCAAAGCGCAAATGGCTCAAGTTGTGAGCAGGAAGAATCCGGTCGGCAGATGCATCTGTGCCGCAGAGTGATGCGGTATTGCATCACTGCGATTGCAGCAAATAACGTAAAAACAGATACTTAGGGGGAGGGTCAAGCCGGATGGCAAAATCTGGCACTGCGCGCCAATCAGAATCGCCAGATTTTGGCGACGATCTGGAAACATGGCAAAGTTTGGGCAAAACAAAAGCCGTCCGAAAAGGCGGCTTTTGATCAATGTGCTATGTGCAGGCAATCAGACCCAGGGGCGTTGCTGTGCAGCGGCGGCTTCGAAGCTTTCAATCGAGGCCGATTTTTCCATGGTCAGGCTGATGTCATCCAATCCGTTCAGCAGGCAGTGCTTTTTGAACGGGTCCACGTCAAAGGCGATGACCTCACCGTCGGAGGTGGTGATTTCCTGCGCTTCCAGATCGACGGTCATGCGGGCGTTGGCGCCTTTTTCAGCATCCGCCATCAGCACATCGACCTGTTCCTGCGGCAGCACGATCGGCAGGATGCCGTTCTTGAAGCTGTTGTTGAAGAAGATGTCCGCAAACGAAGTCGACACGATGCATTTGATGCCAAAATCGGCAATCGCCCAGGGCGCGTGTTCCCGAGACGATCCGCAGCCGAAGTTATCGCCTGCAATCAAAATTTCTGCATCACGATACTGCGGCTTGTTCAGCACGAAATCTTCGATCTCGGTGCCGTCGCGGTTGAAACGCATTTCGTCGAACAGGTTTTTGCCGAACCCGGTGCGCTGAATGGATTTCAGAAACACCTTCGGAATGATCATATCCGTGTCGATGTTGACCAGCGGCATGGGGGCTGCAATGCCCTGAAGCTTAGTAAATTTTTCCATCTGCTGGCTCCTTAGTTCAGCTCGCGCACATCTGTCAGCTTGCCCGTCAGGGCAGCAGCGGCGGCCATAGCGGGGGAGACCAGATGGGTCCGGCCCTTGTAGCCTTGGCGACCTTCAAAGTTCCGGTTCGATGTTGCGGCGCAACGCTCGCCCTCGGACAGCTGGTCTGGGTTCATCGCCAGACACATCGAACAGCCCGCCAGGCGCCATTCGAACCCGGCGCTCTGGAAGATCTCTGCCAGGCCTTCTTCTTCGGCCTGAGCACGGACCAAGCCGGATCCCGGTACGATCATCGCGCGGATGCCGTCCTTGATCTTCTTGCCCTTCACCACATCGGCTACAGCGCGCATGTCTTCGATCCGGCCGTTGGTGCAGGAGCCGATGAACACGGTGTCGATTTCAATGTCCGTCAGTTTCTGACCGGGGGTCAGGCCCATATATTCCAGCGAGCGACGGGCCGCTTCGACCTTGCCGCCTTCGAAATCTTCGGGGGCTGGAACCACACCGGTGATCGGCAGCACATCCTCGGGCGAGGTGCCCCAGGTCACAACCGGCTCGATGTCTTCGCCGCGGATGGTGACGACCTTGTCGAAATGGGCGCCTTCATCGGTGTAGAGGGTCTTCCACCAATTCAGGGCAGCTTCCCACTGCGCGCCTTTGGGGGCGTGGGTGCGGCCGTTCACATAGGCAAAGGTTGTCTCATCCGGGGCCACCAGGCCCGCGCGGGCGCCGCCTTCGATGGCCATGTTGCAGACGGTCATGCGGCCTTCCATCGACATATCGCGGAACACTTCGCCGCAATATTCGATGACATAGCCGGTTCCGCCGCCGGTGCCGGTCTCGCCGATGATCGCCAGTGTCACATCCTTGGGGGTGACGCCTGGGCGCAGCTTGCCGGTCACTTCGACCTTCATGTTTTTGGATTTCTTCTGGATCAGCGTCTGGGTTGCCAGGACGTGCTCCACCTCAGAGGTGCCGATGCCGTGGGCCAGCGCGCCGAAGGCGCCGTGGGTTGCGGTGTGCGAGTCGCCACAGACCACGGTCATGCCGGGCAGGGTCCAGCCGTTTTCAGGGCCGACGATGTGCACGATCCCCTGGCGGATGTCGGACACGGGGTAGTAATGCACGCCGAATTCTTTGGCGTTCCGGTCGAGCGCTTCAACCTGAATGCGGCTCTCTTCGGTCATCGTTGCCGCATTGGCGCGATCCAATGTGGTCGGCACGTTGTGATCGGGGACAGCGATTGTTTTTTCCGGCGCATGCACTTTGCGGCCTGCCATGCGCAGCCCTTCAAAGGCCTGAGGGCTGGTGACCTCATGGACCAGATGGCGGTCGATATACAGCAGGCATGTGCCATCCTCGGCCTCATGCGCTACATGCGCGTCCCAGATTTTGTCATAAAGCGTTTTGGGGGACATCCGTCCTCTCCCGTAGTTTTTGGAATATAGCTGGCGATTGGCTGGTATGCGGCTTTATAGCCGCGCCAGCACGGAGCGTGCGGCACCAAAGAACCGCTCGCGCAGACGCGCGCGATCTTGCAGCTCGATGTGATGGGCCAAAACAAGGGTCATGCTGTCGAGATACATCTGCTGGCCGCTGCGATCAAGATTCGTTCTGTCAAAGCCTCAAGAACGGTGGATCAGCCGGTTGTGCTGCCTACGCCTTAAAATCGCCGCACAGAGGTGCCTTGATGCCATGATCAGTGTGATTGAAAATCCGCTGCAGCCTTGCTACATTTGGACAACCCCAGCGTCGGGGGTCGGTCGGCGCGTTTCAAGGAGGACAATGTCCTGTTACCCGAACCTCATGCGGCCAGTGATGCAGGCCGCGGTGTGGCTGTGATGGCCACCACTTCACAGCCGACCAGCGATGAACTGCTGGCACGTGTGCTCTCCTCGCTCAATGATGACAAGGCCGAAGACATCGTGCAGATCGATCTGCGCGGTAAGACTGCTATTGGCGATCACATGGTGATTGCCTCTGGTCGGTCAACGCGTCAGGTCGCGTCGATGTCGGAAAAACTGGCAGATCGTTTGAAGCAGGAGTTCGGTCTTCTGTGCAAAGTCGAAGGCAAGGATACCGGCGACTGGGTTCTGATTGATACAGGGGATGTGATCATCCATCTGTTCCGCCCAGAAGTGCGCGAATTCTACCAGCTGGAGAAGATGTGGGTGCCTGCTGCGGCGTCCACGGCCCCAACCGAAAGCTGATCGGTTCATTTGGTCCAAGGTGTCTGTGCTGCTGTTGAGGCGGCGCGCCCCGCGGAGTAGCGCGCTGTTCCGGTGAACGCCGACTTGCAGGCGCTCCCAAACGTGACCCAAAATAAACCGACAATGAAAGACCTCCATGCGACTGCATTTTTGTGTTGTTGGGCGCCTTCGGGCGGGCCCGGAAAAACAACTGATCGACGATTATCTGCAGCGCTTTGATCGCACGGGCCGTGCGCTTGGCCTCGGCCCGTGTAAGATCATTGAGGTGGAAGACAAGAAAAACGCGGGCATGGGCGCAGAAGCAGACCTTCTGCGGAAATCCATTTCCAAAGGTTCGGTCATTTGCATTCTGGATGAGCGGGGCAAACTGCTCTCGTCCCCTGATTTTTCCGACAAACTGGCCAACTGGCGCGATTCTGGTCGACAGGATGTGGCGTTTGTCATCGGCGGTGCGGACGGCATTGACCCGAGCCTGCGCGCCGAAGCGGATTTTGCCATATCTCTGGGCAAAATGGTCTGGCCCCACATGTTGGTGCGGGTGCTGCTGGCAGAACAGGTGTACCGTGCCGCAACGATATTGGCGGGCAGCCCATATCACCGGGTCTGAGCGGGGAATGAACCTGAGGCGTCGTTGCGTCTAGTAGACCAACGGCGCTGATCGCCGCGCGCGCAGTCGCGTGTTCAGCAACTCGTGGTGCAGTTCAGCTCCAGAACATAAACCTCTTCGGCCCAGCCATCGACATTGCACCGCGCTTGTATCTGCACCTGTTGCAGACCCGCGGGCACCACAACCCCAGCCAATGATCGGGTGAAGGGCTGTTCGTCAACATGCGGATGCGCCAGAACGCGCAGACCCAGCTGGTTGCCCTCTGCGTCCAACACGCGCCAGCCATCTGCGTAGTGATCCCAACCCGTGTCCGGGTGGCTGATCGTTACGCTGATCCGCCAACTGCCGCCAGTCTGTGTTGCGGTCGCCTCCAATATGCGCGGATCTTCTGCCCAGGCGGCAAGGGGCAGAAGGCAGGCATAGGCGATGGAAATAGCTTTCAACATGGCGTCACCCTAGCCCAGAATCACCATGGCGTCTTTGATCTGTCACAACTGGTGTGAGGTCGGCGAAAGCCCGCCATCGCTCCTTGCGGCAGCGCTATGGCGGGGCGGCTCCGGATTGGCGGGGAGCTTCTGAAGGATGCGGCGGGATTGGGATGCGAACTCACGGCGATATAGTACGGAAATGGTGATCAGCGTGGTAAGGATCCAGGCTTCTGGCCCGATCAGCCAGGCCGCAGTCGCCAGGGCAAAATAGGTCGATCGCATCGCCCTGTTGAAGCTGCGCGCAGCGGTGATCGACAGATCGGCAGCCTGCTGGGCCCGGTCGTAGACATGTGGCGCGTCATCCGAGTTCGGCACCGCAGCCATCAAAACAAAGCAATAGCCAAACAGCCGGTGCGCCCAGACGTATTTCAAAAACGCATTGCTGAGGAGGGAGAGCACGAAGATGATTTTGACATCCCAAACAAAAGCCGGCGCCATATCCAGGCTCAAATCTCGGGCGACCCCAACCAATTGGTCGGTGTTGCCAATCAGCGCAAGACCGCCGCCAATCGCGATCATCGAAGCCGAGGCAAAGAAGGCGGATCCATGCCGCAGGTTGCTGATCAACTGCGCATCAAAAATGCGCGGCTGCCTGGTTACCATCTGAACCATCCATTCCCGGCGGAATTGGGACATCAGTTCTGACACCGAGGGTTTGCCCGCGGGCGGGTTTTCGATGCGCCAGCCGATCCCCAGCCACCCAAGCAGCAGCAGGGCGCAGGCGGCAAAATCAAGCTGTGAAAACAGGGTCAGGCGGTCAATCAGTGTCATGTGGTCAACTTAGCGATCCAAGGAAGGACTTGCCAGATCGCAAAATTGGTAATATCTTTTGACCAAAGAGGAGAGCCCCGAGGAGATCCCCATGGAGATGCCATCCCCGAATCCTGCCGTGCTGGCGCGCAAGGCCCGCCTGGTCGAGCGCTTGTCGCAGGTGCTGCCAGCGGACGCCGTCATTTCTGACGAAGCTGAAACCCGTGCTTATGAATGCGATGCGCTGACGGCCTACAAGTGCCCTCCGCTCCTCGCGGTTTTGCCGCGCAGCACCGCCGAGGTGTCGGACATCTTGCGCATCTGCCACGAAGAGGGCGTGCCGGTCGTGCCGCGCGGGGCAGGGACGTCGCTGGCTGGTGGGGCGTTGCCAACGGCGGATTGTGTCATCCTTGGTGTGGCGCGGATGAATGATGTGTTGGAGACGGATTACGACAACCGGATCATTCGCGTTCAAACCGGCCGCACCAATCTCAGCGTGTCGGGCGCGGTGGAGGAAGAGGACTTTTTCTACGCCCCGGACCCGTCGTCGCAGCTGGCCTGCGCGATTGCCGGCAATATCGCAATGAACTCCGGCGGGGCGCATTGTTTGAAATATGGGGTGACAACCAACAACCTGCTCGGCGTCACCATGGTGATGATGGACGGATCCGTGGTTGAAATCGGCGGTGCGCATCTGGACGCTGGCGGGCTCGATCTGTTGGGCGTGATCTGCGGCAGCGAAGGCCAGTTGGGCGTCGTCACAGAGGCCACCCTACGCATTCTTCGCAAACCCGAAGGGGCCCGACCGGTGCTGATTGGCTATGACAGCAATGAAGTCGCAGGCGCCTGTGTCTCGGACATCATCAAAGCCGGTGTTCTGCCAGTTGCGATCGAATTCATGGACCGGCCCTGCATCGAAGCCTGCGAGGCTTTCGCCAAGGCCGGATATCCAATGTGCGAGGCGCTTCTGATTGTGGAAGTGGAGGGCAGCGAGGCCGAGATTGACCATCAATTGCGTCTGATCACGGATATCGCCCGCTCTCACAATCCAGTGGAATTGCGCGAAGCCACCGACAGCGATGAAGCTGCGCGGATCTGGCTGGGTCGCAAATCCGCGTTTGGCGCAATGGGGCAGATCAATGACTACATGTGCCTGGATGGGACAATCCCGGTCAGTTCGCTGCCGGATGTGTTGCGCCGTATCGGTGAAATGAGCGAGGAATTTGGTCTGGGCGTTGCTAATGTGTTTCACGCAGGCGACGGCAACATGCACCCCCTGATCCTGTTTGATGCCAATAAACCCGGCGACCTTGAACGCTGCGAAGCCTTTGGGGCTGAAATCCTGAAGCTTTGCGTCGAGGTCGGTGGCTGTCTGACCGGTGAACATGGGGTCGGCATCGAAAAACGCGACCTGATGCTGCATCAGTATGAGCCTGCAGACATTGAGGCGCAGCTGCGTGTCAAGGATGTTTTCGATCCCGGCTGGCTGTTGAACCCGGCAAAGGTGTTTCCTTTGTCCACCACCCAGAGCCGCCGTCAGCCCGAATTGGCCGCAGAATAGCATCCTGCGCAAAAAAAGCCCCAGATGGGCCTATTGCGGGGGCTTTGCCCCCACACCCCCAGAGTATTTTTGAAAAGGTGAAATCATGACACCTCAATCCGAGGCCGAGCTGGCGGAAATGATCGCCGAGGCCAAAGGCCCTTTGTCGGTGACAGGCGGTGGCACCCGCGCGATTGCAGGTGGTGCTGTGCCGCTCAGCATTGCCGGTTTGAGCGGCGTCTCCCTATATGAGCCGGGCGCTTTGACGCTGGTTGTGAAAGCTGGAACGCCTTTGTCGCAGATCACCAGTCTCCTGGATGCAGAGAACCAGCGGCTTGCCTTTGAGCCGATGGACCACCGTGGTCTACTGGGCACAGACGGCGACGCGACCATCGGCGGTGTGTTTGCTGCCAATATCTCCGGTCCGCGGCGGATCCAATGCGGGGCGGCGCGTGATTTTCTTTTGGGTGTGCGATTTGTGGACGGTCGCGGGCAGCGGCTCAGCAATGGCGGGCGGGTGATGAAAAACGTGACCGGCTATGACCTGGTGAAGCTGATGTGCGGCGCCCATGGCACGCTTGGGGTTTTAAGCGAGGTCTCGCTGAAGGTGCTGCCCAAAGCCGAGGCCGTCGCAACCGTTACGGTCGAGATCGCCGAGGTCACCAAAGCTGTCGCGGCCATGTCAAAAGCGCTGGGCTCACCCTATGATGTGACTGGCGCGGCCTATGATCCGGAGCGCGGCACGGTTCACATCCGGGTTGAGGGGTTTGAAGCATCTGTTGCCTATCGTGCAGGGGCGCTGTGTCAGGATCTGGCGTCCTTTGGCGCGGCAGAGGTCTCGGGCGAGGACGCAGCTCTATTGTGGCAACGGATCCGCGATGTGGCAGCGTTTCACGACCGGCCGGGGGATGTGTGGCGGATTTCGGTTAAACCAACCGATGCTGTGCATTTGGCCTCTAAACTGGATGCGAGTGCGTTGCAGTTTGATTGGGGTGGTGGGTTGATTTGGGCCCTGATGCCACCCGGTCAGGACCTGCGCGCGCAGATGACAGTGCCGGGTCACGCGACACTGGTTCGGGCGGATGCCGCAACCCGGGCGCGGATCGTGCGTTTCCAGCCAGAACCAGCACCCTTGG
This sequence comes from Phaeobacter sp., assembly GCF_022825805.1. Classification (GTDB taxonomy): domain Bacteria; phylum Pseudomonadota; class Alphaproteobacteria; order Rhodobacterales; family Rhodobacteraceae; genus Phaeobacter. The sequence continues at coordinate 15,222 of NZ_JAJDWC010000076.1, read as the reverse complement.
CAGCTGTGTCTGCTGGGCTTCGCGCGCAGTTTGATCCACGCGGTATCCTTAATCCTGGGTTGATGGGGTAGGACAGATGCAGACAACATTCACCGAAACCCAACTGCGCGATCCTGGCACCAAACGGGCCAATGAAATCCTGCGAACCTGCGTGCATTGCGGGTTTTGTACGGCCACCTGTCCGACCTATCAGGTTCTGGGCGACGAGCTCGACAGCCCGCGAGGGCGCATCTACCTGATCAAGGATATGCTCGAAAACGAGCGCAAGCCGGACGCCAAGACCGTTAAACATGTGGATCGCTGCCTGTCCTGTCTGGCCTGCATGTCCACCTGTCCGTCGGGGGTGCATTACATGCATCTGGTCGATCACGCACGCGCCTACATCGAAAAACACTACGACCGCCCCTGGAGCGACCGCGCCCTGCGCTGGCTGTTGGCGCGCATCCTGCCGTATCCCGGACGGTTCCGCCTGGCCTTGATCGGTGCGAAACTGGCGCGACCATTCCGCGCGCTAATGCCTGATGCCCGGTTGCGGGCGATGTTGGACATGGCGCCAAAGCATATTCCACCTGTCAGCCGGAACGATGATCCGCAGAGCTTTCTGCCAAAGGGCGGGCGCAAGAAACGCGTCGCGTTGATGACAGGCTGTGCCCAAAAGGCACTGAACACGGATATCAATGATGCCACCATCCGCTTGTTGACCCGGTTAGGCTGCGAAGTTGTGGTTGCCAAAGGGGCAGGGTGTTGCGGTGCGCTGACCCATCACATGGGGCGCGAGAGTGAGAGCCATGCAACCGCGGCCCGCAACATTGAGGCCTGGACGGCAGAGATGGAAGCTGACGGCCTGGATGCCATTGTCATCAACACCTCAGGCTGCGGCACAACGGTCAAAGACTATGGCCATATGTTTCGCAATGATCCGCTGGCTGAGGCTGCGGAGCGGGTGTCGGCGATCACCATGGACATATCCGAGTTGCTGATGACGCTGGATTTGCCCGAAGGTGCGGATAAAGAACTGACCGTGGCCTATCACGCAGCCTGTTCATTGCAGCATGGTCAGCAGATCAAGACCCACCCTAAGACGCTGTTGAAGCGCGCGGGTTTCAAGATTGTCGAACCCGCAGATCCGCATTTGTGCTGCGGATCCGCCGGGACCTACAATCTGATGCAGCCGGAGATTTCAGCAGAGCTGAAAGCGCGCAAAGTTAAAACTCTGGAGGCGCGGAACCCGGATCTGATCGCTGCTGGCAACATTGGTTGCATGATGCAGATCGGCTCTGCGACGGGGTTGCCGATTGTGCACACGGTTGAGCTGCTGGACTGGGCCACGGGTGGACCAAAACCACGCGCGATGGAGGCTGGCAGCATCGTGTCCCGCGCCGGAGAGGTGCCAATCCTGCGCTGAGCACTCTGCCGCAGACCGCCATCGCCCTGAGCTATTTTGGCCATCAATGCCGATGGGACCTGGGTCGGCGGAAATGCACTGTCATTCTTGGCCCGTTGCCGTATTTTCGCCTTAAGGGGGAGTTAACTCTTGCGAAAGGTGCAATGGATGAGGGCGAGTGGTGATTCAGACGTCGCGATTTAGGCTGACAGATCCAGGTCGGTGTTTGGCGGTCGCCCTTTTGGTGGTGGCTTTGACCTTGCTGCCCGGCAAAACACTGGCGCAGGACAGTCGCTTGCAGTCTCTGGAAACAACTGAAGCCGGGCGCCAGTGGCAAGCGGTCGGGCGGTTGGACGTGAATGGCGAGGGGTTTTGCACCGGCGCCTTGATCGCCCCCGACGTGGTTTTGACAGCCGCGCACTGCCTGTTTGATCGCGAAAGCCGCGCGCCGATTGATCCCCAGTCGATTGAATTTCTGGCAGGTTGGCGCAATGGCAGAGCCTCTGCCTATCGCAGCGTGCGCGGCGCGGTGGTGCATCCCCGCTATGTCTATGATGGTACGTTGTCGACTGACCGGGTGCGCAATGACATCGCGCTGTTGCAGCTTCAGCGCCCGATCCGCAACACCACGGTGATGCCATTTGAAACCGACAGGCGGCCGAGCAAGGGCGCTCGCATCGGTGTGGTCTCTTATGCCCATGACAGATCCGAAGCTCCGGCCTTGCAGGACGTCTGCGCCGTGATGGCCCGGCAGGAGGGCGTGTTGGTGATGTCCTGCGATGTCGATTATGGCTCCTCCGGTGCGCCGGTGTTTTCTTTTGACGGGGACACGCCGCGCATCGTGTCTGTGGTATCAGCCAAGGCAGAGGTGTCCGGACAGCAGGTCGCCCTTGGCTCTGCGCTGGCGGAAGAACTGTCGCTGTTGCAGGCGCAGCTGACCGGGTCGAAGACCACCAACCAATTGCCGCCCGGTGTCGGCCGTGTTCGCGTCGGCGAGCGTGGGCAGACCGGTGGCGCAAAGTTTGTGAAACAATGATTTTGCGATCCTTTTGTGGTCTTCTGGCCCTAGCTTTCATGACCCAGTCGGTATCTGCGGATGGCGCTGGACTGCGCCGCCTTAGCGACCGTGAAGACCTGCTTGGATGGGAGGCCGTGGGTCGGCTGGAGCTGCACGACAAAGGATATTGCACCGGCACGTTGATTGCGCCGGATCTGGTGCTGACGGCGGCGCATTGCGTCTACGGCGCGGATCATCAGGTGCTGCAGGCCGATCATGTCACATTTCGTGCAGGGCTGCGCGACGGTGTCGCCATCGCAGAGCGGCGCGGGCTGCAAATTGTCGTAGACCCGGCATATGATCCGCAGTCGTCCCAATCGTCAGATAAGATCCGCCATGATGTTGCTCTGATCCGTCTGAAGGCTCCAATCCAAAGCGGCCAAGCCAATGCTTTTGTGCTGCATTCGGGCCGCGATTATGGGTCGGAGATCTCTGTCACCTCTTATGGGCGCGGGCGGGATGATGCGCCATCGCGCCAACGGGATTGCACCCTGTTGGGGGAGCGGCACGATATTCTGATGATCGACTGCAATGTGACTTTCGGGTCTTCTGGGGCGCCCATTTTTTCGCAGGTTGGATCGCGCGGTCGGATCCTGTCGCTGGTGTCCGCAGGTGGACGCTACGACGGGCAGGCAGTCGCCTTTGGTATGAAATTGCAGGACCGGGTGGCAGAGCTGAAAACCCTGCTGCGCCGAAACCCTGTGGCATCCCCTGATCGGCGGATCAAGCGTATCCGGGTCGGCGGCGGCGGATCAGCCTCCGGTGCGAAGTTCGTTCGCCCGGGTGGGTAAACTGTTGTGTAAACAGTTGGCTAAACTGGCCGGTAGCGGGCCGCGCTACCTCAGCGGTGCAACTACCTGATCTCCTCTTGAACGCAGCAAATCACATCTTATGTCGGTGTCACCAGGTTGCCGTCTATCGGGACCCGGTGAACAACTTGCCCGTCCCCAAAAGGGAGGGCGCATCAGACAATCGCTCAAGATGAGGATGAACAATGCGTAGTTTTGATTTTGCCCCGCTGCACCGTGCCACAATTGGCTTTGACCAGATCGCGGATCTGATGGATCGGGCGCTCAGCTCCGATGGCAGCCAGCCAAGCTACCCACCCTATAATATCGAAAAGACCGCGGCAGATGCCTACCGCATCTCTATTGCTGTGGCCGGGTTTTCCGAAGCCGACCTTGGTGTCGAAGTGAAGGAAAACGCGCTGGTCGTGACCGCCCGGAAATCCGAAGACGCAGGCGAGCGGACCTATCTGCATCGCGGAATCGCAACCCGTGCGTTTGAACGTCGCTTTACGCTGGCTGATCATGTTCGCGTCACAGGCGCAAGCCATGCAGATGGTATGTTGCACATCGATCTGCACCGCGAAGTGCCCGAAGCGCTGAAACCGCGCCGGATTGAAATCTCTGCGGGCAAGTCCCTGTCGGATGGTGTGGTCGACGCCAAAGCCGTGAACTGACGCCCGCCATCCAGTTTCGCCCACTCGCGGCTTCTCGCGAATGTAGGCCCATGAACGACGCAGCCCCCGAAAACCGGGGGCTGTTTTGTATTCAGGAGACGTGCAGAACGACGCAGAGTTTCTGGGCGTTCCGGGCGTTCTGGGCGCTGATTGCCGCGCTCCGATTGTGGCTGATTGTGGCGTGGATCAAACGCTCATGCAGATGTATTTCATCTCCAGGTAGTCTTCCATGCCGTGGTGGCTGCCTTCGCGGCCCAGGCCGGACTGTTTGACACCGCCAAACGGCGCGACCTCGGTTGAAATGATACCTGTGTTCACCCCAACGATCCCGTATTCCAGCGCTTCCGCGACCTTGTATACGCGGCTCAGATCCTTGGCGTAGAAATAGGACGCCAGGCCAAAGATGGTGTCGTTGGCCATTTCGATCACGTCGTCTTCGCTGTCGAATTTGAACAGCGGCGCCATCGGGCCGAAGGTCTCGTCCTGCGCAAAAACCATGTCCTGCGTGGCACCGGTGATGATTGTAGGCTCAAAAAATGTGCCGCCCAAAGCCGATGGGTTGCCCCCGAGAATGACTTCAGCGCCTTTCTCGGTCGCATCCGCAATATGGGACTGAACCTTTGCAACCGCTTTGTCGTTGATCAGTGGTCCGAACTGCACGTCTTCCGACAGACCGTCGCCGACCGACATCTTTGCAACGGCATCTTTCAGTTTGGCGGCAAAGGCATCATAGACACCCGCTTGCACATAAATGCGGTTCGCACATACGCAGGTCTGACCGTTGTTGCGGAACTTACACATGATTGCGCCTTCGACAGCAGCATCAAGATCCGCATCATCGAACACGATGAACGGTGCGTTGCCACCCAGTTCCATGGAACATTTCATCACCGTATCCGCAGCCTGACGCATCAGGATCCGCCCCACTTCGGTGGAGCCGGTAAAGGTCAGTTTGCGGACGGCATTGTTTTCGCAGAATTCTTTGCCGGTCTCAGAGGCATTGGAGGACGGCACAACGCTGAATACACCGGCGGGAATGCCCGCGCGATCTGCCAGAACCGCCAGGGCCGTTGCAGACAAAGGCGTAAGGTCAGCGGGACGCGCGATGAAGGCGCAGCCTGCGGCCAGTGCAGGCCCCGCTTTGCGGGTGATCATCGCATTGGGGAAGTTCCAGGGTGTGATCGAGGCTGCCACGCCAATGGGCTGTTTCACAACCGTGATCCGTTTGTCGCGTTGATGGCCCGGAATGGTTTCACCATAGACGCGCTTGGCCTCTTCGGCAAAAAATTCAATGAAGGACGCGCCATAGCCGATTTCTCCGCGCGCTTCGGCCAGTGGTTTGCCCATCTCGGCGGTCAGGATCACAGCCAGGTCTTCCTGGTTGGCCATCATCAGGTCGAACCATTTCCGCAGCACGGCTGCGCGTTCCTTGCCGGTCCATTTGGCCCAGTCTTTCTGTGCGGCTTCGGCCTGCGCGATGGCACCAGCAACCTGGGTACGGCTGATATCTGCGACCTCTGCGATGACGTCACCGCGTGCCGGGTTCGTGACCTTGAAGGTGCCGTTGTCACCGGTCACAAACTGTCCGCCGATATAGGCGCGGGGCTCCAGCAGGCTGGGGTCTTTCAGCAGAGATTTCAGATCAGTTGTCGCATCAAGCATGGCGTGGCTCCCGAATGTCATTTGCCGGAATGAAAACCAGCTGCGAATTGATATGTCCAGAAAGACCGATGAGTCCAGAATGTGGCCGGGGCAAAACTGTGATAGAATCAATTTTTAGCAAATCAGCGGTTTGACATGCTCCGCCCAAGGTTGTCAGGTTGCGCCGCAAAAGACGCTGACAAAAAAGACAAAACACCAGGGATGAGGAGGACGGCCATGGAATTGGATGATGCATATTCCAATGGGGCTTACATTGAAAATGCGGACAGCTATCCGCCGCGATGGGCCGCCTCTGCCGAGGATTTTCGCAACGCAGTCCGCCAACGCTCTCGTCTGGATGTGCCTTATGGGGACAGCGAACGCCAACGGTTTGATCTGTTCCTGCCAGAGGGCGCGCCCAAAGGCGTGGTGATTTTCGTCCATGGTGGATACTGGAAGGCCTTTGATAAATCCACATGGTCGCATTTGGCGGTGGGCCCGTTGGCACATGGCTTTGCGGTCGCGATGCCCTCTTATGATTTGTGCCCCGAGGTGTCGATTGCGGATATCACCAAACAGATCGCTGCGGCCGTGACCCGGATCGCGCAGGAGGTCGAAGGCCCGATTCATCTGGCCGGGCATTCCGCCGGAGGCCATCTGGTGGCTCGCATGTTGGACCGGACAATTCTGCCCCCTGACGTCGGCGCCCGGATCAAAACGGTGGTGCCCATTTCGCCCTTGTCGGATTTGCGGCCATTGCTGCGCACAACGATGAACAAGAGCTTTGGTATGGATGCAGCCAGCGCCACCGCCGAAAGCCCGGTGGAAATGCACGACCGGCTCCCGGCAGATGTCACGGTTTGGGTCGGCGGGGATGAGCGACCGGCCTTTCTGGATCAGGCCATCTGGCTGGTCGAAGCCTGGGACAGTGATCATGTCATCGCGTTTGGCAAACATCATTTCAACGTGATCGAGCCGCTGGCAGATCCTAAAAGCGATCTGGTCACAGTCTTGACCAGCTAGCGCCGCCTTGACCAGCTCGCGCCGCGCCAATCACGTTCGCCTAAATTACGACCGTCATGACCACATCCGCCCAAAGCTATTTTGGGCGGACCTGTGCGGCGTTCCCTTACTGATCTACCAGCTCGGTTGGCGTGATGAAAATCTGCTTGCCAGATCTCGCGTTTGGCCCCATCCTGCGCGTCGGGCAAGGCGATGGCGTCGCCGATTGGACTCTGAACAGATATCCAGCTGCCCATACATCCTAAAAACATGTCCTGAACGCCGGGACCTTTCTTGTAAGATGGAAGGGTCGACTATGACTTCACGTCCTGAAATGTATCGTTTTCACAATGGTGAAAAAGCGCCACTGCAGTTTGCAGTCTCTGAGTATGAGGCACGTATCGCTGGTCTGCGCAAAATCATGGCTGACACCGGTGTGTCCGCTGCGGTTTTTACCTCGATGCACAATATCTCGTATTACTCCGGTTTCACCTACTGCGCCTTTGGACGGCCATATGGTATGGTGGTCACCGCGACCGAGGCAGTCACAATCTCGGCCGGTATCGATGCCGGTCAGCCCTGGCGCCGGTCATTCTGTGACAACATCACCTATACGGATTGGCAGCGCGACAACTTCTGGCGGGCGATCCTGTCGGTCTCCGGCGCGGGCGCTGTTGTTGGCTTTGAAAGCGACCACCTGACCCTGATGCAAAAGGCCAAGTTGGAGGCATTCCTGTCGCCATCGCAGTTGGTTGACCTCTATGAACCGACCATGCGCCAGCGGATGGGCAAATCCGCTGCTGAACTGGACATGATCCGGGCCGGTGCCGCGGTTGCAGATGTTGGTGGCTTTGCCATTCGCGATGCGGTCAAGGAAGGGGTGCGCGAAATCGATGTGGCCATGGCCGGACGCGATACGATGGAACTGGAAATCGCCAAACGCTTTCCGGATGCGGAATACCGCGACAGCTGGGTCTGGTTCCAATCCGGCATCAACACCGATGGGGCGCACAATCCGGTCACCAGCCGCACCCTGCAGCGCGGCGATATCCTGTCGCTGAACACGTTTCCGATGATCTCCGGGTATTACACCGCGTTGGAACGCACCATGTTCGTGAAAGAGGTCGATGCCGAGTCGCTGCGGATCTGGGAAGCCAACGTGGCCGCGCATGAGCTGGGCATTTCGCTGCTGAAACCTGGCGCGAGCTGTGCGGAGATCACGCATCAGATCAATGCCTTCTTCGAAGAGCAGGATCTGCTGCAGTATCGCACCTTCGGTTATGGCCACTCCTTTGGTGTGCTGTCCCACTACTATGGCCGCGAAGCTGGGCTGGAACTGCGCGAAGACATCGACACGGTGCTGGAACCCGGCATGGTGATCTCGATGGAGCCGATGCTGACCATTGCGGATGGCCAGCCGGGTGCCGGGGGCTACCGGGAACATGACATCCTGATCATCAATGAGGATGGCAACGAGAACATCACCAAATACCCCTATGGGCCTGAGTTCAACGTCGTCGGCTGATCCCTTTCGATGATCTGATATGCAACAGGAACAGGCGGCGCATGTCGCCTGTTCACATAGCCGCCACGGGTGTGATGGCAGATCAGCTAGGCCTGCGATGAACAGGCTGCGCGCGACAGGATGCGCTCCGGATGTCAGCCCGCGTTCGATCCCATACCATTTGACTGATCGCCATCTCGACCAGCCGAGCCTCAGCAGCTCAACCCAACCAGCCCAACTCCACCTGTCCAACTCCACCAGCGTGATGCGACCAGCCGTTGCGCCATGGCGCGGCTTCGGGCATATGTCGCGGATGGCGTTTTGCGCCGTGATCGCTGCCAGATCCGGCGGCGCCAAAGGAATATCACCATCATGACCGACCGCCGCGAAAGAAGACGATCCGAGTTTGCGCTGATTCAGCTGCTCCCCAATATGATGACCATTGCGGCCATCTGTGCCGGCCTGTCGGCCATTCGCTTTGGCGTACAGGGGAACTACACGCTCGCGGTGCAACTGATTCTGGCTGCGGCCATCCTGGATGGGCTGGATGGACGGTTGGCCCGCATCCTTCGCAGTGACAGCAAGATGGGTGCAGAACTGGACTCGCTCGCGGATTTTTTAAATTTCGGCGTCGCCTCACCATTGGTGATCTACTACTGGGCGTTGCAGGACATGGACGGCATCGGCTGGCTGGCGGTGCTGGTGTTCTCGGTCTGCTGTGTCGTCCGGCTTGCGCGGTTCAACGTCTCCAGCAAGTCAGATGAAAAACCAGCAAACAAAAGCATTTACTTCGAAGGTGTGCCCTCTCCGGCGGGGGCAATGCTGGCGATGTTGCCGATGTTTATCTCCTTCGCATTTGCTGATGCGCCGGTGGTTCCGGATATTCTCATCTGCCTTCATATCAGCGTCATAGGCCTGCTTATGATCAGCCATGTGCCCACCTGGTCGCTGAAAGCGGTAAAAATTTCCCGCGAAAACGTGAAGTACTTCCTTGTGGGTTTTGCCTTTGCCGGGGCCGCGGTCCTGATCTACGCATGGATTACCCTGGTTGTTCTGTGTGTTGGTTATGCCGCGATGGTTGCCTGGGGGTTGGTCAAGAGAATGTCGCCGGAGGTCGGCGACCCGCAGGAGTGAGGGAACCACGTGGATATCAAATCTGTCGAAACATCCTATGCCCGCTGGGCGCCTGTCTATGATCGCACCTTCGGGGTGATTACCAACCTCGCACGACGCCGCGCCGTCGACTACATCAATAGCAACCGGCAGGGGCGCCTGTTGGAACTGGGCGTGGGCACCGGCCTGTCCTTGCCCCTCTACAAACCAGATCTGCGTGTGACCGGCATCGATTTCAGCGCTGATATGCTGGAAAAGGCCAAGGCTCGGGTGGAGGAAAACGAGCTGCCCCATGTGGAGGCCCTGCACCAGATGGACGCGCGCACCCTGCAGTTTGAAGACGCCAGCTTTGACACAGTGTCTGCGATGCATGTGCTGTCGGTGGTCCCGGATCCAGAACAGGTGATGGCAGAGATTGCCCGTGTGCTGAAACCCGGCGGCAAACTGGTCGTGACCAATCATTTTCTGCGCGACCAAGGTGTTCTGGCCTTCTTGGAACGGATGTCCGCGCCTTTCGCCAATGTCCTGGGCTGGCATTCGGATTTCGAAATCGATACGGTGACCGGCGCGGATGATCTGGCACTGGAACAACACCAGCCCCTGCCGCCGTTCGGGTTGATGACCTTTCTGGTTCTGTCAAAACCCATCCCGAGCTGAGCGATCCACAGCACGCAATTTACTACTGTCAAGTTACTACTGTCACGGCCGGGGAGCATCTCCCCGGTCTTATGCTGTTTGATCTATGCTACAATCTTAAGATGCTTACTGATTTTGTGTTCAATCAGAGTGGTAGCGTGTCGCATTTCAATCTATCAGAGATTTTAGATGAAAAATGGCGCGTAAATTGACGTACGGGTATGTAAATTTGATTTACATTACCCATATAGGGATTATTGGTGGAAAAAGGGATGTTTTATGAACCAGTCGCAGTTTGACAAGATGCTCTCGGACAGTCAGGGCGAGGTGCAACAGGCGCAAGCCCGGATCGCCGCGCTGACCACATCGATTGAACGTGCGCGCAGCAAAATCGAGGCGGGCGAGGATGCCAGCATCGACATTGAAAACGCGACGCTGGATGATGTTCACGCCCACACCGAGGTGATGAACGCGAATATTGCCGAGCTGATCATGGGGCTGGACGATGTGACCACAGCCTTTTCCAGAGATTTTGACGAGATGCGGTCAAAAACCGGCTGGGAAAGCTTTGTTGGCATTTTCAGCAAGGGCAAATCAGACTCTCTGCGCCAGGAGCGGATCCGCACCGCCAATATCGATGACAAGCTGCAGGATCTGATCGCCAAATCGGATGTGATTGTAAAGCTACTGGAAGGCCAGTTGGCAACGCTGGAAGAGCAGCGCGACAAGGTGCAGGTCAACCTGACCGCCACGCTGGACGACCGCGAAAGCACGGTTCAGGACCTGGAGGCCGTGAAGGCAGAAATCGTGGCGCTGGACCCGCAGATCATCGCCCTGGAAAACAAGATCGCCGTGGAGCAGGACGCCGCCGCGCGCACCAAGCTGGAAACCGAACTTGCTGATGTAAACGCCAAATACAACGCGCTGGTGCAGGATGAGCAGGTCAAACTGGCCAAGTCCCAGACGCTGGAGCGCTACATCGAGAAGGGCAAGACCTGGGTCGATTCGCTGCAGAACCAGGCGGCGACGCAGATGGTGCTGATCAACAAGCTGCAGACGGACACGCAGCAGCGGGTGGTGCTCTATGATGCGCTGACCAAATCGCTGAAGACCGCGCAGCAGCAGGACATTGCCCACCGGATCAACGAAATCGGCGTGGCCACCGACAAAGAGGCCCAGACCGCGATGGCGGCGATTGGCACCGCGACCAATCAGAAAATGGCCGACATGCTGGAAAGCCACGAGGACAACATGGTGTTTGCCCGCGACGTGCTGGAGAAGAAGGCCAAAGCCGACGAACGCTTTGCCCGTCGCTTCGCCGCGATCGTCGAGAAGCACGACAAGAACCTCTATGGGGGGTGAGGGTCGTATGCCCAGCCGCTCCGCTGCGCATCATAGGATGGCGCGAGGTCGCGGGCGGACCGTTCAGGATGGGAAACACATGCCATGACTGATCCCGCCCAAGGCCACGCGGGCCTCACCGATACCTTCGCCTCGCGCCGGTACTTCAAGAAGTTTGACACCATCATCCGGCATTTGACGCGGGTGGCGGCGACGATGCAGGCGGAAGGGCAGATGTCAAAATGTGATGTGAAGGTGCTGACCGACTATTTGATGCGCCTGAACTTCACCTTTCGCGCCCTCTCCATGAAGTACCTGATGGCGGGCAACAGCAGTGGGCGCGAGACAGCGCGGGCTTTTGGTGCGCTGGCGATGGATCGGCGCGACAGCGGCTTTCCGGTGGCCTCGGAGCTGATGACGATGGCCAATGATGCCCAACAGGCGGAGCGGCACCTGGCCAATATGGCCAGTGTGGAAACTCTGAAAGACGACATGGTGCGCAGCATCATTTCAGAGCAGACCGTGCCGCGTAAACTGCAATTCGCCCTGTCGCAGCGGCTCTACTACCAGGAGCTGACGAAGGGCGATCTGTTCTGGACCCAGAATGATCCCGAATGTGAGTGGATCGAGAACATCGCAGATCAACGGCGACGGTTTCTGTTGCATTGGGCCGCTTATGATAGCCAGGTGAACCTGCCGGTGATCTATCTGATGGAGCTGGAAGACAGCGGCAAGGTCGCGCTGCCAAAGGACGAACGCCGCTGGCCCGAGGTGCAGGCCCATCTGATGGCGCAGGCGCTCGCGGGGTTGAAGCTGATCACCATCGCCAAAGGGTTCGATGAAGACTTCGCCGATCTGCACCCCAAACACCTGCGCCGGTATCATGTGGGGCCGATGTATTCTTCGGCCTACACCGACCAGTCCGGTCCGCTGCAGCGGGTGTTGCAGAACGCGGAGGCGCCGGTCGGACAGGACTGGGCCTTGGCTTGGACGCTGGAGGTGTTGGAGAGCGAGGACGTGCGTGAAGAGCGCAGCGGCTGGTTCGGCACGGTCGAGCGGGAGATCTTTGCGCTCGACCCCTTTGGTGGCCGCGGTGCGGACACCGGCGCGACGCGAACGCAGCGTGCGATCATCCTGCCGCAGCGCCCGTTTCAGGTGCTCGCCGAATTGGACCCGCCCGGGTTTGCGGATGTGCAGAAGTTCGTGGTGAGCGACGCCGGGCAGGTGCTGCGCTATTGAGCGTTTGCGCGTTTTATTCCTGCGCAAACCGCGCCTTCGTGACGGCAACGCGCGCCGCCGGAGCGTGGGGATGGATATTTTTGGCAAGAGGAAGAGCGGGCAGCATTTTGGCCCGCAGGCTATGGATTAAGAGGGTGAGATGAGCATTTCAGGCAATCAGATGGAGCTGCGCGAAGACGACATCCGCAAGCATTACGCCGCTGCGGCTGCGATGCTGGAGGGGTTTGACCACACGCCGCGCATCGCCAAGCCTGCGGCAGAAAGCGCCGCACCCGAGCGGTCTCCAGGGGTCGCCCGCACGCGGCGCTTTCGGTCGACCACACCGGGTCTGGTGACGCGCTCCACGGCGCGGCCCGAGGGCGTGCATCTGATCGCCCGGATCGAAGCTGCCGATGACGATGATCCCCTGACGTCGCCGTTGCAGGCCACCCTGCAGCAGTGTCTGCGCCGGGCGCTGGCGGTCTCCCTCGCGATGGGGGAGGCCTATGCGGAGGCCTCTGGCCTGGGCGATCTGAAGCGGGCCAATCTGGCAGGCTCGCTGGATGCGGCGCGCAAGGGTGAATTCACGGATCTGTTGGCGGCAGAAGCCCTGATTGCAGCGCATGTCTTTGCCAATGCTGCGGCCTATCTGCTGGCACCGCACGGCTCTGAGACGCAGGCCGAAGTGGGCGAGGCGGAGGAGCTGTTGACCGACAATGCGCCGCTCGCTCTGCACGGGGCTCTGTGGGAGCTTGATCAGAAGCTGGCGGTTCATGCGCCCGATGATGCGCATCTGGTTGCGGCCACGGCGGCCTATGCCGAGCAGCTGATGGAGAAGGCAGCCCTACGCGCGCAGACCGCGCCACGGCTGGAAGCGTTCACCGCATCCGCCTGGAAGGTGGCGGCAGATGATCTGACCATCAATGGTTTTGAGCCAGCGGCGAAGGCGAAATCCACCACGCTGACCATGGCGTTCAAAAAACCGCATGAGGTGGTGGGCAACCATATCGCCAAACATCAGGCGCTGCGCCTGGCCAAGATGCTGATGGCTTATGATTTTGATCGCCGCCTGAACCCATTTGCCGAAATGGGTGGGTTCATCTTTACCTTCATGGGGGATGGTGCGCCCGGCACCGGTAAAACCACGCTGATCCAGATGATGGCAGGCCTGATCCACGATTATTGCCAGACCGCAGGCTATGCCTTTCGCTACCAGAACTTTGGTGTCGACAATATCGACAGCTATCAGGGCAAATCAGGCCAGAACGCCAAGAGCTTCATCCAGAATGTGATTGATCCTGGTGTCATCGGTTTTGGCACCATCGACGACATCGACCAGATCGCAGGCAAGCGCGGCGACCGGCAGTCCAGCGCGGGCCAGCAGGAGGTGACAGCGGTCTTCATGGAGGCCTTTGCCGGTGCAAACACCGTGGTGCGCGGCAACTGCACCTTTGGGATGTTCTCCAACTACCCGGAGAATGTGGACGATGCGCTGCGCCAACGGGCGGGCGCGCGGTTCCTGGTGGACGGGCCGCAGACGCGGGAGGATTACATCGATATCCTGACGCTCTTGATGGGCAAGAACCACACCATCCCTCAGGGTGCCCATGATCTTTATGGCGCGCAGGAGATCAAGCAGGCGGTGGCGCGGTCGTTTGAGGCCCACAACCGCCCGCAGGAGCCGGGGCTGGCCGCGGTCTTTGACCGGGTCCAGGATCAGATCGGTGCGCTGGATGATCTGGCAAAACTCGGCACCTATCTGAAGGCGATCCAAGCCGCCGACCCGCGGTTCACCGGCCGCGCGATCAAGAACATCACCGATGCGGTCAAGGTGCGCGCGATGGATTTTGAGCTGCCGGATGAATGGATGGAGAACCCGGAGCTGTTCCTGTTCAAGGATTATGACACCAAATCCGCGATGATTGGTGAGCTGCGGGTGCCCATCACCGTCGACATGGTGGTGCAGGAGATCAACCGCTACGCCGATAGTGAGTTCCGCTATGCCGACAAGTCGGATGAGGTGGCGATTGACAACATGGTGCGTGATTTCGCCCGCCAGGAAGAGGCCAAGCGGCGGTATCTGCAGGGGGCGCATCAGGATCAGAACCAGCGCCAGACAGAAGGGGAAAACAGATGATTGCAATCACAGGTCTGGCCGCGATTTTTGGCCTTGCGCTGCCGCTGCGCTGGGGTGTGTTCGGGTTTGCCGGGGCCGTGGCGCTGTTGTTTCTCGGCCAGTTCGCGCTGAATGCCGGGGGCGGATTTGAAGGCACATCATGGGACGAAACCCTGTTGCTGTTCGAGGGCAGCTGGAGCGCCTACATCGGTTTCAACCTGCAAGTCACAGCGCGCACCTTTGCGCTGCCGGTGCTGGTATTGGCCACGCTCCTGATCGGGCGACTGAGCCGGGCCGCGGCATGATTTGGGGGCGGAGTTTGAGACGCGGCGCAAAGGCCGGTCGGGACGATGTTGCGCGGCGGTATACGGAGGGGCAGGGGTGATGAAAAATCGTGAGCCAGGCTGGGATGCAAAAGCAATTGCAAGAATTGCAAAAGAGGAATTTGGTGGGCTGCGTGAAATGTTCGAGGCACATGGGTGGCCCGAACGTGGTAGTAAAATGATGCCTGCACAGCAGAAGCACGTCAAAGAAGAATACGGTTCGATTGAAGCTTTCGCAAACAAGTTCCTGAAAGGCTGTCGAGAACATTCTGAATTGTCCGGTGTAGGTATACCGCACTCACCCCAAAACCCGAAATTTTTCGTGTGTTATGACCCTGAAGTTGTCTGAGACCTGATCTCGGAATGTTTTCCACTCTTTGGGGATGGTTTCGCGGAAGAATCTCAGGATCGCATCGGCGAATTGC
>NZ_JAJDWC010000053.1 GCF_022825805.1 Phaeobacter sp. | reverse complement strand
GCAATTCGCCGATGCGATCCTGAGATTCTTCCGCGAAACCATCCCCAAAGAGTGGAAAACATTCCGAGATCAGGTCTCAGACAACTTCAGGGTCATAACACACGAAAAATTTCGGGTTTTGGGGTGAGTGCGGTATATCCATATCCCCAAGACCGGTGGCACATCGTTGGCACTGGCGCTGGAAGCGCGGGCCATGGCCGACGATATGATGCTTGGCGATACGCCGAAGGCGCGCAAACGACGCCGTCGGCTGCAGGGGGTCCAAACCGCCGGACGTCTATGGAAACATTCAACACTTGCAGATCTGGAGGGGCTGCTGCCCGCAGCGCGTATGCGGGATCTGTTTGCCTTCACGCTTGTACGTAACCCCTGGGACCGGGTGGTCAGCCTCTATCACTGGTTGCGCGTGCAAGAGATGTCCCACCCTTTCGTTCCCCTTGCCAAGGCGTTGACCTTCAACGAATTTGCCTGCCACCAGCGGGTTCTTGACAGTTTACATGCATCGCCTGCGGCCTCCTACATGCGTGGGCCAGACGGGCAGGAGCGATGTGATCTTTATATTCGCCTCGAACATTTTGCCCAGGATGCCAAACCGCTGATGGCTCATCTCGGGTTCGCGTTTGATTTGCCACGGGAAAATATGTCTGCCCGGCCGAGCAATTGGCAGCAGGTTTATTCCGACCGCGCGCAGGCAGCCATTGCAGAGGCCTGCGCACAGGATATCACCCGGTTTGAATACTCTTTTAACGATTTGCCGGTATCCAAGTAACCAGAGAGACGGAAACACAGGGCAGAAGGTCCTTTCGCCAAAATGGCATATTCACCTGACGCGCTGTGCATCACTCTCCCGCATGATCGATCAAAAATGATCTTTGCGGACGGGTAACGTGACGGGCTGCGCAGAAGGTGCGGCTGCCTTGGTGAAAGGGAAAACCGATGCTGGATTGGCTGCTAAAACGCAAGCTCACTCCGATGGCCGAGGCTCTGGAAACAGAGTACCCGTTGGTTGCAGTCGGACAGGGTGGTTTCCTGTCCGGAACAACCGTCGCCTCCAATCTTGGCTGGCGCCCGATCGAGGCGCTTGTTCCCGGGGACGAGGCGCTGACTTTCGACAATGGATTGCAACCGATCCTGTCCCTGCACAAAGAGCCGCTGGTCGCCTCTGATGGCGTGGCTGAACCGCTGACATGCCCGGTCTACATCCCGCAGGACGCGCTCAACAATCGTGCGCCGATGTGGGTGATGCCGGATCAGGGCGTGCTGATTGAAAGCGATCTTTACACGGACGAGCTTGGCGATCCTTTTGTGGTGGTTCCGGCCTGTGCGCTGGAAGGCTATCGTGGGATCCACCGGGCGCAGCCGGGTTTTGCCCAACAGGTGATCGTGCCCCGCTTTGCCCGAGACGAGGTGATCTATCTCGAGGCGGGTCTGCTCGGCATGAGCGTGCGTCCAAGGGATCTCTTGGATTGTGCGATGTCGCCGGTGGCAGATCAGTATCGCGTGCTGCCCGCAGCAGAGGCCAGATCGCTGGTTGTTGAGATGATCACGCAGGAAAACATCTGGGCCAGCACGCTCCCCATGGGTCCCGGCGGCCAGGGCGCAGCGGAGTTTGCAGCGCTCAGCTGATTTACTGCATCACGTTTACGCGGCAGCGGGTCTGAGGCTGTCGCCGGTCTAAACCGTGCGGCCAAACATCCTGTTTCTTGTGCGGCGTTTGTTTCGGGCAAATGGCCGTTTCACAGCAAGACCTAATCCAAGGGGCCATCCAAAAGCCCACCTGAAATGTTGGCCCTTTTTCCTGCGCAAAAAGGGCAGGCTGACCGCGAGCGATCAGCCACTTTCCCAGGTCGGGTGTTACTCGACCGCTTTCATTTCGGTATTGATGTCGATGGTGATCGGGCCGGTGTTGAACGGGCCCACATTGAACGCGGTGTGGTCGATTTCCGCGGTCGCGGAAAAGCCAAGCCACTCCCCCTTGTAATAATCCAACACGCCGCCAAGCGGATGTTCGCCCTGATGGGTCAAGGTGGTCGCGAGCACAACAGGCTGGGTCACGCCATGGATTGTTAGATCGCCTGTCACATCTGCGGTGGTGTCGCTGGTCTGATTGATCGCGGTGCTGACAAATGTGATCTCGGGGTAGGTGGCCACGTCTAGGAAATCAGCGGCTTTGAGGTGATCATCAAGTGGACCGAACCCGGACGACAGGCTGTCGGCATCGATCACCACACGCAGGGTCGAAGCCTCAAGATTGCCTGCATCAAGAACAAGGGTGCCCTCTGCCTTGGTGAACTCTCCGTTTTGGCGCGACACGCCTGCGTGGCTCCAGCCAAAGAAGACCTCAGTATGGCCTTGGTCGGTCTTGAACTCCTGCCCGAAGGAGGCGGTCGCCGCCAATGCCAGGGCCGCTGTAGTCAAAGCTGTTTTGAACACACCCATGTTCGTCTCCATATCTGTTGCATTTAGATGAATTTTCATCTAGTTTGCAGGTGTGACATCCGCAACTCTTTTTCCGCGAAACACGCATATGTGATGACTGATCAGCCCCGACCAAAAGACACGCCCACACCGGAAGAAACCCGGATCTGGGTGGCGATGAATCGCCTGACCCGCCGCATTCAGGCAGAAATCAGTGCGGAGCTGAAAGCGGCAGGCCTGCCGCCTCTGAAATGGTATGATGTGCTCTGGTCGATTGAACGCCGTGGGGGTGCCCTGCGGCCGAACGATTTGGAGGCGGATGTTGTCTTCGAGCAATCCAGCCTGTCACATCTGAGCAAACGACTGATCGCCGAAGGGCTATTGGAAGCGGTATCTTGCGAGACAGATCGGCGTGGCAAAGTGCTGCAAATCACGCCGAAAGGCCGGGACATCCGGGCGAAGATGTGGGGCATATATGGCCCGCGCCTGCACGAAATGATGGCGCCGATTGCCAAAGACCCCGGATGGGAGGGGCTGTTGCGCGCCGCCGATCTCGCGGATTGGCAAGGCAAAACGTAAAACACCGCCCCAGTGGGAGCGGTGTTTCTAGGCAGCACACCTATAAATTCCTTATCATTCGTATTGGCTTGTGCTTCATTTCCAGCAAAACAACATGCTGGGGTGTGAAAATGGCGCGTTCGGACATGAGCGATCTGGAGTGGGAGTTCATCAAGGCAGTCTTGC
>NZ_JAJDWC010000019.1 GCF_022825805.1 Phaeobacter sp. | reverse complement strand
GCGATGTCGTCAATCACGCCGATGATCTGCGAGATATGGGTGGAGGATTGTTCGATCTCGGTCATCGCCGACACCGCGTTTTGCACCACTTCGCCGCTGTTTTCGGCCTCTTGCTTGGCCTCCTGCATGATGCTTTCGACGCTGCGGGCGCCTTCGGCGGCAGAGGTCACGCTGGCGGTCATTTCATCCAGCGCGGCGGCGGTCTGCTCCAGCGTGGCCGCCTGGCTTTCCGTGCGGCTGGACAGATCGTCCGAAGCCTGGCTGATTTCACCGGCGCCGTTGCGAATGCTTTCCGCAGTATCAATAACCTGCGTCACCGTCCCGCTCAGCGTTTCCGCCGTTTGGTTGAAGTCACGCTGCAGCTGGGCGTAATCTTCTGGCAGCTGTTCGGTGATGCGCACGCTCAGATTGCCCTGAGACAGCTCTGCAAGTCGGCTGGAAATGACATTCACCACATCCACACGCTCTTGGTCGCGGGCCTGCTGCTGGCGTTTCAACACGTTCTGTTCAGCCAATGCATCGCGGAACGACTCCAATGTGCGGGCCATTTCCCCCATTTCACTGCGCGATTCTGTGTAGGGCACGGACGTGTCGGTGTCTCCCGCAGCCATCTCGGCCATCCGCCCATTGAGCGTGTTGATCGGCCCCGTGACGCTGCGCATGATCACCGTCGACGCCACCAAGAGCAGCACCAAGATCACCCCAAGCGCGATCGCTGATTCGGTGATCATGTTGGACAGGTCAGTTTGAATATCCGAGACATATGACCCGGTTCCGATCACCCAACCCCAGGGTTCAAACAACTGCACATAACCCAGCTTGGGCTCTGGCTCGTCCTGATTGGGTTTGTGGAACCAGTATGTCACCGAACCGGCACCGTCTCGCTGCGCAACATCACCGAGTTCTTTGAAAACACGTATCCCTTTTACATCTTCAAAGGCACCCTGATTGGTGCCGACCCAATCGGGCACTGTCGGGTGCGCCTGCACCACCAGATCCAGATCGAATGCAAAGAGATAGCCAGCGCTGTCAAACCGCACGCGCTCGACGATTTCGCGGCCTTGTTTGCGGGCTTCATCGGCGGTCAGCTCTTGGGCTTGAACCCGCGCCTCAAGATCAGCAAGCAGGCTGATCGAGGTGTCGATGATGTTGTGGAGTTCCTTCTTGCGCATGACATAGGAGTTGTCGACCGCCCGTGTCAGCAACAGGGACGTCAGGACAACCGACAGCGCGAGCGCCATTGCCACCACGGCATAAATGCGGATGGGCAGACGGAATAAGATAGATGGCATCGTATTCTTGGTCCTTTGAAAAACAGTTCAAGCGGACCGTAGGTTTGCGCCCCCTAAAAAAGCGTTAGTCGCAGATCCCGCAGCGCGCGCAAAAGACGCAGCATGGCCGCGATTATACGCGCGCCTAGAAACCATCTGGTAAGAAAAGGTGAGTAAGGCGGATAGGTGATTTCAACCCAAGGATGAGCCATTCGCTAAACTTTTAGCTATAAAAAACACTGTTCTGTCAATGTGATCGCACAGTGATCTGGCCCCATCAGACCGCGAACGATGGCGAACAAATCAAGCCAGTCACTTCTTGTGACGATGCGGGCGCCAAAATGCACCGGAGCAGGCAAAGTTAGCCGAAAACAGATTAGGCAAAAACAGAAATGGGGCGCAGATCGCTGCACCCCATTTATTCGATAGTGTTTACCGTTGTTTATGCGGTTTGATCTGCCGCAATACAGCTGGGCGCTTGAGGCACGTCATCGCCCGTGAACCCCAGCTGTAAAGGCCCAATCACGTCGCAGCGGGCAACATCCCTTTTTCCAGTGCCAGCTCGCGCATTTTCTTCTGCAGTTTCTCAAAGGCGCGCACCTCGATCTGCCGGATCCGTTCACGGCTGACACCATATTGGCTGCTCAGATCCTCAAGCGTTTTGGCCTGATCCGCCAGGCGGCGCTGGGTCAGAATGTCCTTTTCGCGATCGTTGAGCACATCCAATGCAGCCGCCAGCAGCTCCCGGCGCGCTTCCAACTCGTCCCGGGCCTCATAATCGCCTGCCTGATCCGCGTCTTCATCTTCGAGCCAATCCTGCCACTGCATCGCGCCTTCACCTTCGGTACCAACCGTGGCGTTCAGCGACGCATCCCCACCAGACATACGCCGGTTCATGGAGATCACTTCATCCTCGGTCACACCAAGGTCAGTGGCGATTCGCTTGACGCTGTCAGGATGCAGGTCGCCCTCTTCCAGAGCGCCAATCCGGGCTTTTGCCTTGCGCAGGTTGAAGAACAGCTTCTTCTGGGCCGAAGTTGTGCCAAGCTTCACCAGAGACCAGGACCGCAGGATATATTCCTGGATCGATGCGCGGATCCACCACATCGCATATGTGGCCAAGCGGAAACCTTTTTCCGGGTCAAAACGTTTGACAGCCTGCATCAAGCCGACATTGGCCTCAGAAATAACCTCGGCCTGGGGCAACCCATAGCCGCGATAACCCATGGCGATTTTCGCCGCCAGACGGAGGTGAGAGGTCACCATTTTATGGGCGGACTTTGCATCCTGCTCCTCGACCCAGCGCTTGGCCAGCATGTATTCCTCTTCCGGCTCCAGCAACGGAAACTTCCGGATTTCCTGCAGGTAGCGGTTCAGGCCGCCTTCTGGGGTCGGTGCGGGTAGGTTTGCATAATTCGCCATCTTGGTGTCCCTCCCAATGTTTAAGGGCTTAACATAAACCAATGTGGGTAAGCAGTGCTCACCTTTCAAGAGGTTCCCGTCAAACTCTTTCAGGTTGGTTCGTTTTAACGCCAAAAGCCCCAAAAATCTGTGACAGAGTTCACAGGAAACGAGAAAATGATAGCGATATACCGCACTCACCCCAAAACCCGAAATTTTTCGTGTGTTATGACCCTGAAGTTGTCTGAGACCTGATCTCGGAATGTTTTCCACTCTTTGGGGATGGTTTCGCGGAAGAATCTCAGGATCGCATCGGCGAATTGC
>NZ_JAJDWC010000070.1 GCF_022825805.1 Phaeobacter sp. | reverse complement strand
TCACGCAATTTCCTGTCGATGATCAAACTGGCATCCGTCAGACTGTGGATCGAGTTTTATGAGTCGGCTGCCTAGATATAACAGGCAATGTGCTACACATTTATTGCGATCTCTGGCAGGTCTGTATGTAGCAGTAAATATCCCGTCTAAGGTGGTAAATTTTACCACATACCGACCCGTTCAAAAGGCCCGTGAGGAAATCGATATGAGCGAGCAGCCCACCACCACCCGTCTGGATTTATTTATCGACAGGATGGTATCGCAACGCGCGAGCCTGGACAGCGCCATCGCCCGCACTATGGGGCGGCCTGAACCGGTGTTTGAACTGGGGCTTGGCAATGGTCGGACCTTTCACCACATGCGCGAACGCATCACGGACCGCGATGTGTATGTGTTCGAACGCGCAGTCGCCTCTCATCCTGACAGCACACCTGCAGAGCATCTGGTGATCCTAGGCGATGTGCGCGAGACGCTGCCTGCTGCGCTGGATCGGTTCCCGCAGGGAGCGAGCTTGATCCACGCGGATCTGGGCGGGCATGACCGTGCGAAAAACGATGTCTTTGCGCGGCTGATCTCTCCCCTGATTGAACCGCTTTTGGCACCTGGAGGCCTGATGGTGTCCTCCGACCGGATGTATTTCGAACACCTGGAAGAGCAGCCCTTGCCTCCTGGGGCTGTGCCGGGGCGGTGCTTTACCTATCTGAAGGCAGCATAGCGCAGCAAAGCGACTGGGCGCCCATGATGTTCAGGGCGCCCATGCACGATTTTCCGCGGCGTCGATGCGAAGGTGACAAAGTGGCTTTGCGGTATCACAGATGCCACGATGGGGAGTAGACGACATGGCCGACAAGCCAGTTTTGCACAGGGACAATCCAGAAGCCGAACCCTTGGTCGGCAACGTGAAAGTGACGCGCAGGGATTGGTTGAACGTCGCTATGGATGTCTTGATCACCGATGGGGTTGAACAGGTCAAAGTGCTTGCACTTGCCGAACGCATGGCGGTGTCGCGGTCCTCGTTCTACTGGTACTTCAAGACCCGGCAGGATCTGCTGGATGCGCTGTTGCAAACCTGGGACCAGACCAACACCGTCGGATTGATTTCCCAGGCAGAGGCCCCGGCAGAGACGATCACGGCAGCGGTTCTGAATGTGTTCCGCTGCACCGCCGATCCCCAGCTGTTCAACACCGCGCTTGATTTCGCGGTGCGCGACTGGTCGCGCAGGTCAGGACCAGTGCGCAATCTGCTGGACGCGGCAGACGCGCGGCGGATCCAGGCCTTGACCGACATGTTCCTGCGCTACGGCTATCCCGACAAGGAGGCCAAGACCCGCGCCAATGTGCTCTACTACATGCAGCTTGGCTATGACATGGCCGCGCTGAACGAACCCTACGACCAACGCCTGTCGATGACCGGATCCTATGTCGAAGTGTTCACCGGCCAACCCGGCCGACCGGAAGAATTGCAGGAGTTTGCCGCCTACGCCCGACGCTACTGGCGGTCGTGATCATGGGCCCACGGAATCACTGGCCCACGGATTTCAAAGAAGCCATTTGGGAGGCAACCTCTTCGGTGATGCTGCGCGCGGCTTCGATGCGCACCGGTCCATAGCCGCGAATGTCCATCGGCGCCTCGAGTATCGCCAGCCAGCGGTCGTGATCTTTGACAGAGTACCGGCGTGCGACCTCTGTCAGGATCCCACGATACCAATCTAACAGCTGGCGATGCAGCTTGGCCTCTTCATGATAGCCAAAGGGATTGAACCAACGGCCACGGAGCCTGCGTCCACGGGCAAGCGCACGTAGGGCAGGCCTGATCCAGGGGCCAAACTGGCGTTTTTGCGGACGGCCACGGGCGTCTTTCCGGCGGCCCAACAGGGGCGGGGCCAGATGGTAGTTGACCTTGAAGGTGCCATCGAAGGCATCGCTGATCTGGTGCTCGAAACTCTCCGCGCTCAGCAGCCGCGCGACTTCATATTCGTCCTTATAGGCCATCAATTTGAACAACGAACGGGCTGCAGCGGTCACCAGCGTCTCAGCCGATCCTTCGGGCAGGTCCGCGCGAAACCGCTCCAACTGTTGGGTATACTGCCGGGCGTAGGTCACATCCTGATATCCCGTTAAAAACGTTGCGCGCCGGTCAATCAGCTCTGGCAGCGTTTCCTGCGCTGGGGTGTTGTCCGTGTACCAATCCGCCAGCCGCTCCGGCGCACCCGCGCAGACCCGCCCGATGGCAAAGGCCAGCCTGTTCTGATCGACCGCTACACCGTTCAAAACGATGGCCTGGTCCATAGCCCCGGCAGAGACGGGCACCAAACCGGACTGCCAGGCAAAGCCCAACATGACAACATTGGCGAGCACTGCATCGCCGAGGAGGGTTTCGGCCACATCATTGGCGTTAAACCCAGACAGGTTGCCCGCACCCACAACATTTGCGATTTCCTGTGCTCGCCCCGTAACGTTCAGATCTGCGTCGCGCCGCAGAACCAGATCACCTGTCGGCATTTCGGCGTGGTTCAGCACCACCCGGGTGTCCCGTCGATAGTGTGCGGAGGCTTTGGGCGCAGAGCTGACGACAACATCACAGGCGATGACCGCGTCTGCTGAGGCCTGATCAATACGCACCTGGTTCAGCGCATCGGGGTCTTGTGCCAGTCGGACATAGCCCAGAACAGTGCCGAATTTCTGCGCAAAACCAGTAAAGTCGAGCACGCTTGCGCCCTTGCCCTCCAGATGGGCCGCCATGGTGATCAAGGCACCAACCGTCACCACGCCGGTGCCGCCAACTCCGGTGATCAGCAGATCATAAGGGGCGCGCAGGTCCGGCAATTGCGGCGCAGGCAAACCATCGATCAGAGCCTGTGGGTCGAGACCCGCGATTTGTGTTTTTCGCTTTTCGGCCCCTTCGACGGTCACAAAACTGGGGCAAAATCCGTTCAGACAGGAAAAGTCTTTGTTGCAGCTGGACTGGTTGATTTTGCGTTTGCGGCCAAACACCGTCTCTTTCGGCTCCACGCTCAGGCAATTGGATTCGACCGAACAATCACCGCATCCCTCGCAGACCAGATCGTTGATCATGACAAACCGTTTGGGATCTTCCATTTGGCCGCGTTTGCGGCGTCGTCGCTTTTCGGAGGCGCAAGTCTGCTCGTAGATCAACACTGTTACGCCGGGAATGTCGCGCAGCTCGCGCTGCACCTGGTCCAGGGTCTCGCGGCTGTGGAAACTTGTGCCATCGGGGAAATCTGATTTTGCGAATTTCGAAATATCGTCAGACACCAGCGCGATCCTGTCGACGCCTTCGGCGCGACAGGTTTGCGCAATACCGGCCACGCTGACGGGGCCATCGACAGGCTGTCCGCCGGTCATCGCCACCGCATCGTTGTAGAGGATTTTATAGGTGATATTGGTGCCCGCAGCCACGGCCTGCCGGATCGCAAGCGAGCCGGAGTGATACCAGGTGCCTTCGCCGAGGTTCTGAAAGACGTGTTTTCCGCCATTGAACTTGGAGGCCACGGTCCAGGGCACACCTTCGCCGCCCATCTGGGCATAGCCTGCGGTTTCGCGATCCATCCAACTGGCCATCACGTGACAGCCAATGCCAGAATTTGCGGCACTGCCCTCCGGCACTTTGGTCGATGTGTTATGCGGACAGCCTGAACAGAAATAGGGGGTCCGCGTTGCGCCGGGCACCGACAGCTGTATGGGCGGCGTCTGGGTCAGGGCGCGGGCTCGTTCCATCAGGTTTTCGTCCGGGAAAAACCGATCAAGCCGCGCGGCAACAATCGGCACCAGCATCATCGGGGACAATTCGCCGGTCCAGGGGATCAACGGATTGCCCTTGCTGTCATATTTGCCGACCATGCGCTTGGGCTTGTCGCCGGGCCAGTCGTAAAAATACTCTTTGAACTGGCTCTCGATGATGCCACGTTTTTCTTCTACGACCAGCACTTCTTCTTTGCCTTTGACAAAGCGCAGCGCTTCGGTGCGGGCCAAGGGCCAGACCATGCCGACCTTGTAGATGTCGATGCCCAACCTGCGGCAGGCCGCATCATCCAGCCCCAGCAGGCGCAGCGCCTCCATCAGATCAAGATGGCCCTTGCCGGTGGTCACAAAGCCAAAAGGCGCCTCTGCCAGATCATAGATGCGCCTGTCGATTGGGTTGGCCTCCGCAAAGGCCCGTACCGCTCGCAGCTTGGCCTGAATGCGTGTTTCGATCTCTGGGGACGGCAGATCGGCGCTGCGAATGTGCAGGCCACCGGGATACTCCGGCAGCGGTGGCAGATGAAACTTGCGATCAGCGACAAGATTGACCGAACGCGCGCTTTCCACAGTTTCTGAAACCGCCTTGAAACCGACCCAGGTGCCGGAAAACCGCGACAGGGCAAAGCCATACTCCCCAAATGTCAGAAACTCGCTGACATCAGATGGGTTCAGAACCGGCATGAACCAGGACATGAAGGCAACGTCTGACTGATGCGGCATCGATGAAGACACGCAGCCATGATCGTCACCCGCTACCACCAAGACGCCGCCTTGGGCCGAGGAGCCATAGGCGTTGCCGTGTTTCAGCGCGTCTCCCGAACGGTCGACACCGGGGCCCTTACCGTACCACATGGAAAACAGACCATCGAATGTGCAATGGGGATCAAGGATGGCCTGCTGCGCCCCCAGAACGGCGGTGGCGCCGAGATCTTCGTTCACGGCGGGCATGAAGGTGATGTTGTTGTCGTCCATGCGTTGGCGGTTGCGCCAGAACTCCAGATCGACCCCACCCAAAGGTGAGCCGCGATAGCCGGAGACAAATCCGCCCGTGTTCAAACCGGCCTGCCGATCCCGACGGGCCTGATCCAACATGATCCGCGCCAGCGCCTGGGTGCCCGTTAGAAACACGCGCCCCTGTGTCAGATCATAGCGGTCGGTCAGCTGATAGCTTTGGAACCTGTGGGTGAGCTGGGTCATGACGGCCTCGCAAGCGTAGCATTTGCGAAATTGTAGTTCGTGTTTTTTGGATTTTTGTGCCAACTATTGGAGGTGAGGTCGCAATGATGGATAATTTTCGCGATTTTAGGTACAAAGGTGGACAGATTGACCAGTCAGAGAATGCAGCTTGATGATCGCGACCGCCGCATCCTTGGCCATTTGCAGCAGGATGCGCGGATGTCGAATGCCGACCTGGCAGAGGCCGTTGGCATGTCCGCATCGGCGCTCTGGCGTCGGGTGAGAGCGCTGGAGGATGCCGGCGTCATCGAACGCTATGGCGCTGTGGTCAATCCGGCCGCGATGGGGCTTGATTTCCACGCGATCGTCCATGTGCACCTAACGCGGCACGATCCCGATAAGCTGAGCGATTTTATTCGTGCGGTGAACCTCAATCCGCTGGTGCAGGAATGCTACGCCACCACGGGCCAAGCGGATTACCATCTGCGAGTGCTTGCACCGGACCTTGAGGCGTACAACCGCTTTCTGGAGGAGTTTCTGTTTCGTCTGCCAGCGGTTGCCAGCGCCCAGACCAATGTGGTGCTGCGCACCTTGAAGCGGGATGAACCTGTGCTGCCCTAACGCAGCGCCTCAGCCGATGGCGTAGTAAATCCAGGCGGCTGTCATCGCCAGATAGGTGAGCTGATGCAGCGCCTGATCGGTGCCCACCGCGCGCCAGAAGCTGGCCATGTTCGGCGCCAGACCTTTTTTCTCGGAGTAGCAGGCTTTGCAGTAGTCGATGTTGAAATGGGCGACCCATTCAAGCGCGCAGATGACCAGCACAAACCAGACCGGTGCGCCGACGATGACGAACACCAAAATCGACCCCAAGACATGCACCCCGGCATGCTGCGCCCGTCCGGCATGCAGATACTCGCCGCGACCAGACAGCATTTTGGGCGTTTGCAGAAAGAAGTCCGCAAACATGTGTTTGATCTGAAAAAGGCAGAGCAGTCCTAAAACTGGGCCAACGTGTTCTGGCAATGCGACGACCTTTCCTGTTTCGCGCTTTGAAACCTTACGGATTTTTCGGGTGGGGGCAAACCTCCTGTGTGGGATCTGTGCAGAACCTTCCGTCACCTCGCCAACAGATCTGCTGCTTGGGCGGTCTTGGTTGAACATATGGTAGTGCGGAATGATGTTTTGACAGGTCTGGGCCATTGCCTGTTCCGGTCATTCCGGGCTAGGCATATGTTCACAGATGTTCGTGCCCAGCAGTCGGGAGCTGTCCCATAGAACGTACTCTTTTTCAGTTCATTTGGAAATTTTCGAAGCGGGACCAACTGGTTCTCCTTGTTGTGACCGCTTGTTTGTTTCCGCTGCTCTACCTGACGCTGGAGCTGCCCAAACGGATCATCAATGACGCCATCGGTGCGCAGAGTGCGGTGGTCAATGTGTTCGGCTACCAGCTCGAACAATTGCATTACCTTTGGCTGCTGTGCGGTGGTTTTTTGCTAGGCAGCCGACTCATAAAACTCGATCCACAGTCTGACGGATGCCAGTTTGATCATCGAC
This sequence comes from Phaeobacter sp., assembly GCF_022825805.1. Lineage (GTDB taxonomy): Bacteria > Pseudomonadota > Alphaproteobacteria > Rhodobacterales > Rhodobacteraceae > Phaeobacter. Next base: position 78 of record NZ_JAJDWC010000070.1, on the reverse strand, counting down.
AGGAAATTGCGTGACGTCTTTTCGTATCGGGTTGCGATGCGACGGAACGAGGCTTTCAGCCTGCCAAAGAACCGCTCG
>NZ_JAJDWC010000058.1 GCF_022825805.1 Phaeobacter sp. | reverse complement strand
AAGCAATTCGCCGATGCGATCCTGAGATTCTTCCGCGAAACCATCCCCAAAGAGTGGAAAACATTCCGAGATCAGGTCTCAGACAACTTCAGGGTCATAACACACGAAAAATTTCGGGTTTTGGGGTGAGTGCGGTATAATCATAGTCCTGCAACAAGGCGGAGCGCAGGATGACCGAAGAAGCACATTCTTCCACTCACCCCCCACTCCCACCCACCACGGAAGATCTACGGATATCCTGCCTTCGTCTGTTGCGCTCAAGACGCGTTGGTCCGGTGACCTTCCACCGGCTGACCAACACACATGGGTCAGTGCAGAACGCACTGGCAGCGTTGCCCAAAATGGCACGCGCCGCTGGCATTAAAGGGTATGAAATATGCTCTGCCGATGCGGCAATCGCCGAAATTAAGGCCGCAGAAGCCGCCAATGCGCGGCTTTTGTGCTGTTTTGACCCCGACTATCCCGCCGCCCTGAAAGAGTTGCACGATGCCCCACCGGTGCTGTGGACCGTGGGCGACAGAGCGTTGTTGCAGCGGCCAACCGTGGCCATCGTTGGTGCGCGCAATGCCTCATCCCTCGGGGTGCGTATGGCCCGCGCGCTTGGGCGTGATCTGGCAGAGGCCGGATATACCGTCATATCGGGGCTGGCCCGCGGCATTGATACCGCGGCTCACACCGCAGCCCTGCCCGGGGGCACCTGCGCGGTCCTCGCTGGTGGCGTTGATGTGATCTATCCCTCACAAAACCTGAAATTGGCGCAGGATATCGCGGAAACCGGTCTGTTGCTGTCAGAGCAACCACCGGGCACCTCACCGCAGGCGCGCCATTTCCCCGCCCGCAATCGCATCATCGCCGGTGCAGCCCAGGCTGTCGTGGTGGTCGAAGGGGCGGCAAAATCCGGATCCCTGATCACCGCCCGTGATGCGCTGGATCTGGGGCGCGACGTGATGGCAGTGCCTGGCCACCCGTTTGACGCCAGAACCGCCGGTTGCAACATGCTGATCCGCGATGGCGCCGAATTGGTGCGGTCGGCTGACGATGTGATTGCTGCTCTTTCTGCCCAAAATGCGCATGCCCGCGAAATTGTATCGCCCCATGATGTGACACCGCACGCACCATCGCGCGCGCCGCAAATCTCAACAGCCTCGCACCAGCACGTGCCACATGATGACACCGGCCCGTCCAGCACCGCCAAGCCGCCCGCGCAGCACGATGCGAAACACCCGGCACTGCAGGACCTGCCGTCCCCGCCGCCGGAAAGCAGAACCCTGCAAGAAACCGCCGCTTTGCATCAGGACATTCTGGACCGGCTGGGCGCCTCGCCATTGGCAGAAGATCAATTGTCACGTGATCTGAATCTGCTGCCCCAACAGCTCTCTCCCGCTTTGACCGATCTGGAATTGACCGGCGCTGTCAGCCGTCAGCCGGGCGGTTTGCTGATCCGCGGGGACTTTGCCAACGCGCCGTCAGATGGCCGCAAAAACTGAATGGCCCCCAGACGTGCCTGTTAGATCCATTTAGCGGGGGTGATTCAGGCCCTGCCGAAAAGGCCGCAGGCGCAGAGCTGATATCGTGGATTGACAATCTCCCCTTGCGCCCCACATCTTGCCCCGCCATAGAGCGCCCGCAATCCGTCGCACAGAGGTTTACGTTTATATGCCAGTCGTTGTTGTCGAATCCCCGGCCAAAGCCAAGACAATTAATAAGTATCTTGGTTCTGACTACACAGTGCTGGCCTCTTACGGACACGTGCGTGATCTGCCCGCAAAAAACGGCTCGGTCGAACCGGATGACGATTTTGCAATGACCTGGGAGGTCGGCGCCGACAGCCGCAAACACGTCAAGGCGATTGCGGATGCATTGAAAGATGACAACGCCCTGATCCTCGCGACCGACCCCGATCGCGAAGGCGAAGCGATCAGCTGGCACCTGCAAGAGGCACTGACAAAGCGGCGGTCGATCAAAAAGGATACCGCTGTCAGCCGGGTGACCTTTAATGCGATCACCAAAGACGCCGTCGCCGAGGCGATGCGCAACCCACGGCAGGTCGACATGCCTCTGGTTGAGGCCTATCTGGCGCGGCGCGCGCTGGACTACCTCGTTGGGTTCAACCTGTCGCCTGTGTTGTGGCGCAAACTGCCGGGCGCGCGTTCGGCCGGGCGCGTCCAGTCGGTTTGCCTGCGTCTCATCGTCGAGCGTGAAACAGAAATCGAGGCGTTCAACCCGCGGGAATACTGGTCGGTCAAAGCGCAGCTGAGCACACCGCGCGGCCAAGAACTGGAAGCCCGGCTGACGGTTCTGGGGGGCGACAAGCTCGATAAATTTGATCTGGCGACATCCACCGCGGCGGAGCTGGCAGTTCAGGCCGTGGCCAGCCGTGAGCTGTCTGTCACCTCGGTCGAGGCCAAACCAGCCTCCCGCAACCCCTCTGCGCCCTTCATGACATCGACGTTGCAGCAGGAAGCCAGCCGCAAGTTCGGCATGGGGGCGCGCCAGACGATGAATGCGGCGCAGCGGCTCTATGAAGCCGGTCATATCACCTATATGCGGACCGACGGTATCGACATGGCGCCGGAGGCCGTGCAGGCCACGCGCGCCGAAATCGGCAGCCGCTATGGTGCAAACTACGTGCCGTCCAGTCCCCGCATCTACAAGAACAAGGCCAAGAATGCGCAGGAAGCGCATGAATGTATTCGCCCAACAGACATGAGCCGCGATGCAGCCAGCCTGAAGTTGAGCGAAGATGATCAGCGCAAGCTCTATGATCTGATCTGGAAACGCACCATCGCCTGCCAGATGGAAGGTGCCCGGATGGAGCGCACCACCGTCGACATCGGCTCGCCCGATCAACAGGTCGTGCTGCGTGCAACCGGTCAGGTGGTGCTGTTTGATGGCTTCATGCGCGTCTACGAGGAAGGCCGCGACGACGTTGCCGATGAGGATGACAAGCGCCTGCCCCAGGTGATGCAGGGCGACGCGATGAAATTTGCAGGCTCTCTGGCCGCACAGGCAGAGAAAGCCGGCAAAGACGCCTGTGTGCTGTCTGAAAACAGCGCGGTTCTGGCGCTGCAGCACCACACCCAGCCACCGCCACGCTACACCGAGGCGACGCTGGTGAAACGGATGGAAGAGCTGGGCATCGGTCGCCCCTCGACCTACGCCTCTGTCATCACCACGATCCAGGACCGCGAATATGTCCGCAAGGACAAGAACCGCTTGTTCCCCGAGGACAAGGGCCGGATCGTGACGATCTTCTTGCTGAATTTCTTCCGCACCTATGTGGGTTATGAATTCACCGCAAATCTGGAAAACCAGCTGGACGATGTCTCTGCCGGAGACCGCAACTACAAAGAGCTGCTGAACCAGTTCTGGCGCGATTTTTCCGCGGCGATTTCCGAAACCTCCGATCTGCGTATTGCCGAAGTGCTGGATGTTCTGGACGAGGCATTGGCCCCGCAGCTCTATCCGCCGCGCGAGGATGGCACCGACCCGCGCGTCTGCCCCAAATGCGGCGCGGGCCAATTGCACCTGAAAACCTCGCGCACCGGCGGCTTTGTCGGCTGCGGCAACTATCCCGAGTGCAACTACACCCGGCCGATTTCTGGTGAGGGTGCCGAGGGCTATGAACGCATTCTGGGGCAGGATCAGGGCGATGACATTCACCTGAAATCCGGCCGCTTCGGCCCCTATGTCCAGCGCGGCGAAGCCACGCCAGAGAACAAGAAACCCCCGCGTTCTTCGCTGCCGAAACAAGGGCGCGATTTCCTGCCCGGCTGGGGGCCCAATGACATCGTTCTGGAACAGGCCGTCACCTTGCTGACCCTGCCCCGCGATGTCGGCCAACATCCTGAAGGCGGGACAATCCAATCCAATCTCGGGCGCTTTGGGCCTTACATCGCGCACCAAAAACCGGACGAGGAAAAACCGGTATATGTTAACCTCAAGGAAACGCTGGATGTTTTTGAGATCGGCATGAACCGCGCGGTCGAAATGCTGGCGGAAAAGCGGGCGAACCCAGGCCGTGGTCGTGGTGCAGCGGCAAAAGCTCTGCGAGAGCTGGGCGAACACCCCGAAAGCGGCGGCGCGATCAGCATCATGGATGGCCGGTATGGGCCCTATGTGAAGTGGGAAAAGGTCAATGCCACTTTGCCCAAAGACGTCGATCCCAAGGATATCACCATCGAAACAGCCGTGAAGCTGATCGAGGAGAAGGCGGGCAAATCCGGCGCCAAGAAAAAGAAGGCCCCGGCAAAGAAAGCGGCTGCGAAAAAGACCACAGCCAAAAAGACGACGGCCAAGAAAACCACCGCAAAAAAAGCGGCCCCGAAGAAGAAGGCGGCGGACGCAGCAGACGGCTGATACCGAACGGTATCGGCCCGATCCTGCCGTTCAAATGCGTATCGATGGCGTCAGCGCCGGAGTGCTGCTAGGCAGCCGACTCATAAAACTCGATCCACAGTCTGACGGATGCCAGTTTGATCATCGACAGGAAATTGCGTGACGTCTTTTCGTATCGGGTTGCGATGCGACGGAACGAGGCTTTCAGCCTGCCAAAGAACCGCTCG
>NZ_JAJDWC010000119.1 GCF_022825805.1 Phaeobacter sp. | reverse complement strand
AATCGCGCTCGACCCAAAGGTGTCAGTCTGGCATTGCTGTGAATGTTCATTCGATCCCTCCGAATAGGGTTGGTGCTTGGTAACTCCAACCAACTCGGTCTGGATCGAATGGACAACCTGTTGAAAGCTCACAGCTAGAGCAGATCACCGCACGGCTTGACGCAATTGAAGCGGGTCTGAGTGATCTTGCCGCAGATCTTGGCCAAGATGCCCGTTTTGATCAGCCCGCGGCGGCTGTGGCCCTGCTAGAATCCACGGCTGTTGTGCCCGCACAAACCACGGCGGCTCCCACGCAGCCTGCGCCCGTTCCAGCGCCTGCTCCCACATGGCGCGATACGGCGACCGTCGTGCTGCAGCCCGGCGAAGGGATCGAGCTGAAACTCAGCATGACAGAGGGGGAGACTGCGATCTTCGAATGGACAGCCAATGGATCGGTTTTGAACCATGACACCCATGGTGATGGCAATGGTCAGAGCATTTCCTACGTCAAAGGCCGCGGTGTGGCCGGGGAAACTGGAACATTGACCGCGGCATTCACCGGCAATCACGGCTGGTTCTGGCGCAATCGCACCTCGGATCCTGTGACGCTCGATCTGAAATTGGGTGGCAGCTACGACCGGTTCATCCGTCCCTGACGCGCAAAATCACTACCACAAATCGTGGGGAAGCCGTCCTGGATGGCTTCCTCTTCCCCAGATGTGACTGCGTCTTGTTACGGGCTGGCGGATTTAAACCTGTTGTTAGGCGAAGCGCGCTACCCTCGGCGCAACAGTTTTATGATGTATTGGTGAGGGATGCCATGAAAAGGCTGAATGTTGGCGCGCGCCTTGGGCTGGGATTTGGATTTTTGATCCTGCTCATGGTCATCATGACGGCGGCATCGATCACGGTCATCACGCAGACCCGCGATAACCTTGCCAAGATCAATGAGGTCCATTCCGTCAAGAAGCGGCACGCCATCAATTATCGCGGCAGCGTGCATGATCGCGCTGTTGCGGTGCGCGATGTGGTCTTGCTGCAAAGCGATGATGACAGGGCTGGACAAATTGCTCTGATCGAACAGCTGGCAGCCGCTTACGCAGAGAATGAGACCCAGCTGTCCGCTCTGTTGTCTGATCAGGCGCTCTCCACCGAAGAAGAGGTCGCGCTGCACGATCAGATCAGCGAAATCCAGGCCCGAGTGATCCCGCAGGTCGACGACATTGTGCAGCTGATGCTCGCTGGTGAACGCGACCGGGCCCTGAACATCCTGATTTATGCGACATCCGCAGAGTTTTCTGCCTGGCTGGACGCCATCAATGCCTTCATCAATCTGCAGGAGGCCCGCAGTCTGGAGACCGGCGCTGTTGTGTCCAGCACGGTCAAACAGTTTTCCAGCCTGTCACTCTATGGCGTGCTTGCCGCGCTGATCCTTGCGGCAGCCACAGCTTGGTTGACTGCGCGTTCGATCACCCGACCGCTTGCCAGTCTGCGCCAAAACGTTCAACAGATGAGCCGAGGGGAGGCCCTGGGTGAACTGGGGGTCGACAACCGAACCGATGAAATTGGTGCATTGGCCCGGTCCATTGATGAGCTGCGTCAAGCGGTTGAGGCAAAATCGGCCGCGGACCTGCAACGCCGCAAAGAGGAAGATGCGCAGGCCTGCACTGTCGTTACAAACCTCGGAGCGGCCCTGCACAGCCTTGCGGCTGGGGATCTTGATACCACCCTGCCAGAGCCGTTTGCGGAAAAGTATGAAAAACTCCGCCTTGATTTCAACGCGTTGTCACACAGGATGTCTGAAACAATCTCGTCAGTGGTGGACTCATCGGGATCCATCCGGAGTGGCGCTGCCGAGATCAGCCAGGCAAGCAGCGATCTGGCACATCGCACCGAAAGTCAGGCCGCCACGCTTGAACAATCCGCCGCAGCACTGGATGAATTGGCCCAGTCGGTCAAATCCGCGGCCGCCGGGGCGAAAAGCGTTGAGAGCACCATGGAGACCGCCCGAACCGAAGCGGAAGCCAGCGACGCGGTGGTGCAAGACGCTGTGGGGGCCATGGCGGAAATTGAAGAATCCTCGAACAAGATTTCGCAGATCATCTCTGTGATCGACGACATCGCGTTCCAGACCAACCTGCTGGCGCTGAACGCCGGTGTCGAAGCGGCCCGCGCCGGAGAGGCGGGGCGCGGTTTTGCCGTGGTCGCAAGCGAGGTTCGCGCGCTGGCCCAGCGGGCGTCCGGTGCCGCCATGGAAATCAAAACTCTGATCGAAGACAGCTCCGGCCAGGTGGAACGTGGAGTGGATCTGGTTGGTCGCGCGGGCGAAGCCTTGCAAAACATCAACTCCAAGGTTGGGCATATTTCGCAGCTGGTATCTGAAATTGCCGAAGGCGCGGCAGAGCAGGCCACCGGTCTGAACGAAATCAGCGCCGGTATGACGCAGTTGGATCAGGTGACCCAGCAGAACGCCGCCATGGTGGAAGAAGTCACCGCTGCGGGGGATTTGCTGAATTCGGATGCGAGAGCGCTGACCGAGCTGGTGGGTGGTTTTCGGGGTGGGCGTGTCGCTGGAAACCGGCCCGTTCGCGGCGCACCGAGCGCACTTACCGCGGTGCTAGAGCCGCAGACTTCAGGCGTTGCACCGGGCAGCGCGCTGGCTGCATCATCCTCCACGGCGCCAGAGACTGTAGAGCCCGCAGCATCACCACACCGGCCCGTTGCCATCGGCGCAGAGAGGGCCGTTGGTGGGTCCTCTTCCGCCGCTGCCGCGCTGTGGGAGGATTTCTAAATCCCCCTGGATCTGACACCACAACATTGACATGTCGACAGACAACGCAGTTGCAGCGCAGTAGGTGGCCAGAAGCAAAAGGCTGACATTTGCAACGCTCATCGACAGCGGCCCCCTGCATAGATTGGCGTGATCTGGGTAGCATTGCGCAACCAACATCTGCGCTTGCAAGCCTTTCCGTGGCTTGATCTGCCGCTACCCAGCGTCGTGAGATGTCCGTTACAGCCGCCGCCACCTTACGGCTGTTTTCAAGAAAAACGCCCATCCGGCTTGCTCTCGCCTCTCTTTTTTGAAAACAGCGCCCCAAACAAATTGGGGCCACTTTATGTCTGATCAAAACGGTGATGCGCGTCACCTCGAAACGCTTGACCGCGATCTCGCGCGGTTTTCCAACCTGGAAAAAGCAACCAACTTCGTCGCACGACCGATGGCGGGTCCGGGCATTGCCCTGGTGTTCATCGTTGTGGCGGGGCTCGTCGCATCGCTGTTTTTGGGGAAACCAGCAACAGTCTTGTTGTGGTGATTGCGGCCTGTTTGGGAGCCTATATGGCGCTCAATATTGGGGCCAATGACGTCGCAAACAACATGGGACCAGCGGTGGGCGCCAATGCGCTGTCGATGGGCGGCGCCATTGCCATTGCCGTCGTCTTCGAAAGCGCAGGTGCACTGATTGTGGGTGGCGATGTGGTCTCCACCATCGCAAAGGGCATTATCGCGCCCGAAAGCATGGGGGACGCACAGACGTTTATGTGGGCGATGATGGCGGCGCTATTGTCTGCTGCGCTGTGGGTCAACCTGGCCACTTGGGTCGGCGCGCCGGTGTCGACCACCCATTCCGTCGTCGGGGGCGTGATGGGCGCGGGCATTGCATCTGCGGGTCTGGCCGCGGTCAGCTGGGGCACCATGGGCAAGATCGCAGCCAGCTGGGTGATTTCCCCAGTGCTGGGCGGGCTGATTGCGGCGCTGTTCCTGGCCTTCATCAAAACGCGCATCATTTATCAAGACGATAAAATTGCGGCCGCGCGCAAATGGGTGCCAGTTCTTGTGGGCATCATGGCGGGGGCTTTTGCGTCTTATCTGGCGCTGAAAGGTCTGAAAAAAATCATCAAAATTGACTTGCCAACCGCGCTGTTGATTGGTGTTGTGATCGGAGGGCTGATCTGGCTGGTGACCATTCCGCTGATCCGCAAACAGTCCGAAGGGCTGGAAAACCGCAACAAATCGTTGAAAGTGCTGTTTGGCATTCCGCTGGTCGTATCGGCTGCATTGCTCAGCTTTGCGCATGGTGCCAATGACGTCGCCAATGCGGTTGGGCCGCTAGCTGCCATTGTGCAATCGCTGGAGTCCGGCAATTTCACTGACGCCATCAGCATTCCGACCTGGGTGATGGTGATCGGCGCCTTTGGGATTTCCTTTGGGCTGTTCCTCTTTGGGCCAAAGCTGATCCGGATGGTGGGCAGCAAGATCACCAAACTGAACCCGATGCGCGCCTATTGCGTGGCTTTGGCGGCGGCGATCACCGTTATTGTGGCCAGCTGGTTGGGCCTGCCGGTCAGCTCCACCCACATTGCGGTGGGGGCGGTGTTCGGCGTCGGCTTCTTCCGGGAGTGGGATGCGGAACGGCGGCTCAAGAAGGCGCGCCAGTCGGTGCCGGATCGGTTGGTTTACGGCCCCGAAGAGCGCCGCCGCCGCAAGCTGGTGCGCCGGTCGCATTTCATGACGATTATTGCCGCCTGGATCGTGACGGTCCCATCTGCTGCGCTGCTGTCGGGGGTGATTTTCGTGCTGATCACTGCTTTTGTCGGCTGATGGGCTGAGCCAGCCCAAGTCGCTGCACCACAGAAAAGAGGCGACCAACACAATGTGTCAGTCGCCTCAGGTGTGGGTGTCACAGTCGGTCTGAAGGTCATCTCGTGACGCCTCCACATTCGCAGATCCGGCCCGTTGTCTCAAGCCGCTGCCGGGGTATCTTTTGGGTCATTTAGGTGACCGTTAGATAGTTGAAAGATCGCGGAAATTCGATCTTTGCCTCAGCGCGGCGGGGCTGTGTTTTGCACCGGATGTATCCATGTTAGGGAAAGCGCAAAACGAGATCACGGCAAGGCTCTGGCAGTCCTAAGTGGGATGACTGAAACAGCTGCCTCAACGGCGATCTTCCAGGATCATATCCGCAGCTTTTTCCCCAATCATGATGGTCGGCGCATTTGTATTGCCCGACACAATATCTGGCATGATCGACGCATCCGCAACACGCACCCCGCGCAGGCCATGCACCCGCAGCCGGTCATCCACCACGGCCAAGTCATCTGCGCCCATCCGGCAGGTGCTGGTCGGGTGGTAAATCGTTTGGCTGATATTGCGGGCGCAATCCAGAATTTCATCATCTGTTTGCGGATCGTTGGCGGGTATATGTTCGCGCAGGATAAAGGGTGATAGCGCCTTCGTGTGCGTCATGGCGCGCGCGAATTTCACGGCCCTGATCGCGCAGAGCTGATCCGCCGTCGCGGAGAGGTAATTCGGTACGATCTTGGGGTAATCTACGGCCTTTGGCGAGGCGATATGGATGTGGCCTCGGCTTTCAGGGCGCAGCTGACATACGGAGGAGGTGATGCCCGAAAACGGGTGCATTTCAATACCCGGTGTGTCCGCGCTGAGGGGTTGGAAGTGAAACTGAATGTCGGGCGTTTCGAGACCGTCCATTGACTTGGCAAAAATGCAGACTTGGCTGGCGCCCAGGCTCATAGGGCCCTTGCGAAACAGGACATAGTTCAGGCCAATGCCCATCCGCGGCCAAAACCGGTTGATGGCGTCATTCAGTGTTTCGGTATTTACTTCATAGACCAGGCGGATCTGTAAATGATCCTGCAGACATTCGCCGACCCCAGGCAATTCATGGTGCAGTGGAACCCCGGCCTTTTGCAGCACATCTCCGCGTCCGATGCCGGACAGTTCGAGGATCTGTGGTGATCCGATGGCACCGGCGGATAAAATGACCTCACCACCGGGGTTTAGGTGAACTTCATGGCTTTGGCCGTTTCGGGTATACCGCACACCTATGACGCGTTTGGGATCGTTTGCATCGAAGAGCAGCGCTTCGGTATGGGCATGGGTGAGGATTTCGAGATTTGGCCGCTTCTTCGCAGGATTGAGAAACGCCCGTGCGGCCGAGCAGCGAAAGCCACCTTTGGCAGTCTGATGAAAATACCCAGCACCTTCCTGGTCAGCCCCGTTGTAGTCCTCGGTGCGAGGAACCCCCATTTCGACGGCCGCATCCAAAAAGGCCTCTGAGATTTTGCTCTTGGCGCGGATCAGCGACACCGCCAGACCGCCGTCGCCACCGTGGTAGTCATCAGCGCCATTCTCATGGGCTTCGGATCTTTTGAACAGGGGCAGCACATCGTCATAGGACCAGCCGCGATTTCCCTTTTGGGCCCAACGATCATAGTCTTCTTTCTGTCCCCGCACGTAGAGCAGACCATTGATCGAGGACGAGCCGCCGAGCGTTTTGCCCCGCGGCCAATCCAACGAGCGGTTGTTCAATCCCGGGTCAGGTTCCGAGCGATAGCGCCAGTCGGTGGCGGGGTTATGCAGCGTTTTGAAGTACCCCACCGGCACGTGGATCCATGGGTTGAGGTCGCGACCACCCGCTTCGAGCAGCAACACCCGATTCGCGGGGTTTTCGCTCAACCTATTGGCCAGAACGCACCCAGCGGATCCTGCGCCAATGATCAAAAAATCAGCTGTTTTTGGGGACATAGTCGGATCCTTAGGCGGTTTGGTTTTGGGCGCTCCGCAGAATTGCCTTGCCTCAATCATCTCTAGATGACTAAAAATGAGACTACAAGTCTCAATAATTATTAAGTAGGGAGGGGAACTATGCGTATTGGAAATAAGCTAAGCCACCTGTCACGGCGCGACCTGTTCAGGGTCGCGGGGCAGTACGGGTTGAGCTCGACCTTGCTGGCCGCTGGCTCGTTCGGCGGGGCGATGAGCCTGGGCAACCTGGCGAATGCAGCGGAATCAACCTATGAAAAGCGCTTTGCCAAACCAGCGCGACACACGTTGAAATTTGGCGCGGCGGGTTTTAATCCGCAGAACCTTCTTATTGAGCGGGCGGGTGCGTTGGAGTTTGCGCGAGATCTCGAAAGCCGCACCGATGGCGAGATCCGTGTTGAATTCATCGGCAACAACCAGATCTGTGGGCAGGTATCCTGCGTGGAGAAAACGCAGCAGGGGATCGTCGACATCTATGCGGCGTCGACGCAGAACTCCGCGGGTGGCGCGCCTTATCTGAACGTGTTGGACTATGCCTACATGTTCCGCAATCGCGCGGATCAGTATCATTTCCTTTATTCGCCCAAATCGCAGGCGTTGTTGCGCGAACCGTACGAGCGGCGCCATGGTCTGAAATTCCTCTTCAGCCATGCTGAACTGCGCGGCATTCAGTTGGGTCTGGCGTGGCAGGACAAACCCACCGTCACCAGCATTGAACAGCTCTTTGGCACAAAGAACCGCGTCACTGGCACGCAGCTTGGTCGCATTGCGATGCAGGCGTTGAATCTCAATCCGGTTCCTGTGGCTTGGGAAGAAACGCTGGATGGCCTGAAACAGGGTTTGATTGACGGTGCTGAAACCTGGGCCTCCGCTGTGGCCTACGCGAATATGTCCCCAGTTGTGTCGCAGTCTGTGTATCTGAACTTCTTCTGCGGCACCGAGCACACGGCCATGTCTGCCGAAGTGTTTGATGGTCTTGGCGGTGATCTGCAGGACGCGGTGATGGAATCCGCCTACTGGGCGCAGACCCATGTGCAGGCGGCCAACGAGGCGGCGTTGGTCAAAACAGTCGGTGCCTCCGACCCGCAACTCCCTGGCACGATCTTTGCCCAAAACAACGTGCGCAACGCGTTCTTGTCCAAAGAAGAGCTGCGCAAGGCCGAAGAGATGTGTTCGCCCGAATTCCAGCCACAGCTGTGGGAGGAATGGCGCGAACGGATCAACGGATGGGCCGGTGGCCTGGACACCTACCAGGAGATCTACGACGAGGTGCGCACCATCCCCGAAGACACGTTGCCAGAAAACGTCGAACCGCGCCGTTGGTGGAAAGCATAATCCACCGCTAAGCTATCAGAGCTGGTCCCGCCATTGGGGCCGGCTCATTTGCGCGCGCACAGGCGCTGCTTGGCGGCGAAATTGCTTTTGAACAGCGATTACATTTGAACAGGGGAGGGGCGCCGGATGTCTATCTGGGCGGATATGTCCACCATCGTGATGGCCACGGTGACTGGGGATATCAATTTCAAAGTCGTTAAGGCCTATCGCTCGGACGCGGCCTGGCTGGTTTTTGGGCCGCTGACGTTGGTTGGTGCCATTGTGTTTTACTATCGCGAAAGACTGGCCGAAGGGTTGGAGGCACGGCTGGGATATTCCGCGACACGGTTCACACATCCTATCATCGCGGCGATGTTGGCGTTGGGGCTGGCGGCTGCTTTTCTGGACCCGGTGTCTGAAACGCTGACAGCACTGCTTGGGGATAACCTTCGGCTGCTGGTGGTCTTTGTCCCGGTTCTGTTGATCCTGCTGGAACGCTCACCCGAACGTACAATTGTGGTCTATTGCTACATCGTGATGGCGGTGATCATCTTCGTCGGCGTGATCCAGCGCTTTGGTTTCTCGATCCAGGCGCCTTGGTCGACCACCATCCCGCCGCTGCTGTTCATGATCATGGCTTGGTATGGCTGCACCTTTAACATCCGCTTGCGCACCCATCTCAGCTTTTCGGAGTTTCGCACCAGCCTAGGACGGACGGGGCAGCTGTTTTGGCTGACGCTCGACAACATCCTGTGGCTGCTGTTCTGCATTATTTTGGTGACCACAACGGCACGCGTGACCGTCAACACCTACGACAATTTCGCTATCGTGTTGGGCACGGATGACATCATGCGTTGGTGGTTCCTGCTGACCATGCCCCTGTGTTTCATCCTGCTGGCCACACGCGCCATCGAGAACATTGTCGAAGATCTGGGAAAATACAAAAGCGGCGGCCCCATGATTGAACAAGCCGTAATCGGAGGGGACACCTGATGACCGATGCAACCTGGATCACGGTGATCTCGCTGGCGGTGACGTTTCTGTTCATGATGGGCACACCGGTTCTTTTGATTATTTTCTACTGGGTCGTGGGCTGCAGTTTTGTCCTCGATCTGACGCTCGACAACACCGGCGCTGAAATGCTGAATGTGTTCAAGGATGGCTTTGCCCTGATGGCGATGCCCTTGTTCATTCTGACTGGCGATCTGATCAACAAATCAGGGATCGCCAAACGCCTGTCCGATTTTGCCTATGCCTGTTTGGGGTGGCTTCGCGGCGGTCTTGCCATGGCCTCCCTGGGGGCGTGCGGTCTGTTTGCCGCGATCTCCGGCTCAAACTCGGCCACCACGGCCACCATCGGATCCATGCTCCACCCCGAAATGGTCAAAGGCGGCTATGACGAGCGTTTCTCTGCGGCCACAGCGGCCGCAGGTGGGACTGTCGGAATCATCATTCCTCCGTCGATCATCTTTATCGTCTATGGGTTTTTGATGAACCTGCCGATTTCGGACCTTTTTGTTGCGGGGATCCTGCCGGGCGCTTTGATGGTTGTCGGCATGCAGCTGGCCTGCTGGATCATCTGCCGCATCAACGGTTGGGGTTATCTCATCCCGCTGCAGCTGAACCGCGTGTTGAAGACCGCTTTTGGCGCGTGGCTTGGGTTTTTCGCCATCGGACTGGTGCTTTGGGGAATTTACACGGGTAAGTTTTCGCCCACTGAAGCTGCGGGTGTGACGGTTGGATTTTGCATCTTTGCAGGTCTTGTCAGCTATCCGATCAACAAGATGATGGGTGCGGATCGTACCAAACCGCTGGCCGACAAAAGCTATGCCGAGATGTTCGCAGTCGAGGGATTCACGTTGCCGGAAATCCCATCAATTGTGGTCCGCTCTGCCCAAATCAGCGGGATCCTGGCGCCACTGATCGCCGTGTCTGTGGTGATGCAGCAGATCCTGTCCCTGCTCGGTGCGCAGCAGACCATCGGCGATTTTGTCACCTCCATGGGCGGCTATCATGCGGTGTTGTTCACCTCCATGGTGATCGTCTTCTTCTCGGGCATGGTGCTGGAAAGCCTGCCGGTGACCATCATTCTGGCACCTATCTTGGCGCCGATCGCGGCCTCCGTTGGCATTGATCCGATCCACTTTTCGGTGATTTTCCTGATAGGGGCCTCCATCGGTTTCATCACCCCGCCTTATGGATTGAATCTCTATGTGGCTTCTGGCGTGACAGGAGTTCCCTATTTCAGGCTGCTTCGCTATACGGTCCCCTATCTTGCTGCTCTGATCTCCGTTTGGGTGCTGGTGTCACTTGTACCGGACTTGGCGCTGATCTTGCTGCCGAACAGATAGAAATGAGACCCGATGCCCGCTGACGCGCCACTGTCCAAAGACAACCAGATCCCAACCAACCTTCGGCTGTTGCGGATCTTGGAGGAGGTGGCGCGGCTGGGGGTGTCGGTGAAGCCAACAGATCTGATCGACACCATCGGCCTGCCCAAAGCAACCATTCATCGGCTTCTGCAAACCGCGGAGGCCGAAGGGTTTTTGCAACGCGATCTGGATGGCCGCTCGTTTGGGCCGGGAGATCGTCTGCGCACCCTGGCTGTGAACACCATGTCATCGGAGCGGATCCGCACCGCGCGCCTGGCGATTATGAAGGCCGCTGCCGAAGAAATCGGCGAAACCATCAATCTGGCCACCCCCGACCGCGAGGGCATGACCTATCTGGACCGGGTGGAAACCAAATGGCCCCTGCGCATTCAGTTGCCCATCGGCACCCAGGTGCCGTTTCATTGCACGGCGAGTGGCAAGATGTACCTATCGTCTTTGCGCGCTGCACCGCTGAACGCCGTCTTGTCGGCCAAGCCGCTGGATAAGCTGACAGAGCGAACAACAACGGACCCGGATGCATTGCGCCATGAACTGGTCCAGACCCGCGCGCGCGGCTATGCGCAAGACGACGAGGAGTTCATGGCAGGAATGGCCGCCATCGCGGTGCCGGTGTTGGACTGCCAAGACAGGTTGCTCGCAACTCTCTCGGTACATGCCCCTGTAATGCGCTGTTCACTGGAGCAAATCATCGGCTTCCTCGCCCCCCTGCAACGCGCGGCCACAAAGCTGTCGGAGCTGAACCAGTCCGAATGATCGGGGTCGGGGACAACAGTCACACCGTTTTTCAGGCGGATTGGTGGGCCCGATAAACTGTCCAATGCCCTATCTGCTTTGGGAGGCGATAACTCCGGTAGTTTCTCTCGCTACGCTGATTATCTGGCAGACTACTATCGGATCTCCAACATAATTTCTAACCGCGCTGGCGAAGCAGAAACTGAAATGACGGCGAATGAAGCTGCGCTGGCAACGCTGGAGCGCCAAATCGAAATGGCTGAGAGTATCCATCGCATGGAATTGCAGCGTCTTGATCAGATGATCGAGGATGGGCGCAAGCCGTTGGAGATAGCGCTTGATCATTATGTCGCCGCAATCAATATCGAAAACTCTGTGGCTCAGCTGAACCAGACCGCCGATCGATATGTAATCGTTTCCGAGCGGGTCGAGACATGGCTTACCGAGCTCGAAACCATTCGCACAACCATGGATCAGCCGGTTACCGAAACGCTCGGGGGCAATACCACGCTGCTCAGCATCAACGCGGGGATTGCCGCTGTAACAGGCGCGGTTCAGGCGTTGGGTGGTAGCCCCAGCGGGCTTGCTGCTGGCATTGCTGCGAATGCTGCGGCCTAACGTGAAGCCAACCGTATTGCTCAAATCAAAGCGCTTGAACGAACTCTCCACCAAAGAACGCGACCAGTTCGGGCGCTTTGAAATCATCCCTAGAGATAAGGCAAAGCTGGTCAGTTACGAGGTCGCGGTGCAGACGCGGAACAACGACTATGTTGCCGACTTTCTCGAAGAGGTGGCTGATATCCCGTGCATCCACATCGGGGATCCCTCTCGCGGTGGGGCCACGACGTATGGCTATCCGCGTGATTTCGGCTTTCCATACGAAACCCGGTCCATTTTCAAGCTGTTCCTTGAAGTAGAACGCGTGACCTGATGCCGATCACAAAAGTACCAAGCTTCACCAAGGTGCCAGATCGCGGCAGTGCGCCCGCGGCGGCTTTTTCGGAAGCTGTCGATACGTTTCTGGGTGAGATCAATACGCGCACGGTGGCGGGCAATCAGCAGGCAGATGAGCTGAATGCCCTTGCAGCGCAGGTGGAAACCCAGGCGCAGGCCGTGGCGCAGGGTAAGGCTAGTTTTGATGAAGGCTATGCTGCGTTCCTGGCGGCACTTGGGGCGGAGGTCTGGCTGCGATTACGCTGGCTCCGGATCTGATCTATCTCGTGGCTGAAATCGACACCAACCCAGCGACCTGGTCGATCCTGCAGCTTTGGATCATCCTGCTGGGCGTTGTCGGGCGCCTTGTTCTGCAGCCGCGGGAAGGGGTTGTTGGACGGCGGATCGTGCAGGCTATTCTGGTGCTTGGGGGAGGTAGAGCAGGCAGTTGAAGCATTTGAGGAAGCATTGCGGAACGCAAGAGCAAAGTCTGGCCCGTGGGAGCAGGAGCTCCACCAGCGCATAATTCAAACGAGGGACAACAACGCGCTTGCGCTTTGGGTGTCAGTGGTCGAGGCGGCCAAATAGGTGACTGGAGTAGCCCATCGTCCAGAGTTGTCGTTGGCGAAGCCACAGCAAAGACCCGTTTTGTACGCACGGCGGATTTTGGCTAAGTTGCATGGACGATTTGAATGAGCCCAAAGCGGTCACTGACAACCAGACAGGCTCCGGCACCTTCAGCGTGGAGTGAACACTAGCCGTTGAAGCATGTTGCCGCGAGATCTGTCACCCGAATCCACAGGTCGCAGACAACGCTGTCATTGGATTCCTGCCGTGTCCTGCTAAGACAAGCTGGGCAATCAATGAGAACTCAAATGAACTCTTCCAGAAGGATCTATCTATCGACCGCATTCTGCGTGTTTGCTGCCTCTGTGGCATATGCTGCCGATCCGAAGGAATTCGGGGGCTTCATGTTGGGAAGCTCATTTGAGGCGGCATAACAGCATGCGCTCGGACAGGAATGGGAGCTCGTTCCTGCTTCAGAATACCTGCCAGGAAAATGGACTGTCAAAGGCTCGAACCTATCCCTGGGTGTTTGCAACGGGGTAGTCTCTTCAGTCGATGAAAAACTGGAAGGCGACCTGGAGGAGTTCGCGGCGCTCGTTTTTTCAATGCAGCTTGATTTTGGCGAGCCCGAGGTTCAGATCCGTAGTCTTGATTCCGGAATCGGGGTGATATCGACGATAGATGCACGGTTCAACAAAGTTGATGGTGGAGTCACCGTTCAACTTCAGAGCATTGGCGGAGAACGAGCCTTCTCTGTAAATCACTGGATGGAAAACGAATGCCGGTGATCTCGACTATACTATGCAATAAAAGGCAACAATGGGCTCACTGCCGTCGAATGCCAATGCAGCAAGACCCTTGTTGAGCGTGGACAGGAGCCTGTCATCGACAGTTCTGGCCAAGAGATTGATTCTACGGCGTTTCGGATGATGTGCAGCCATCATTGTCGCAAAAGCCAAGGTTCCGCCTGGTTGTGGCTAAATCTTGGTTAGAGCCCAGATCTCCCAAGTGCTGCGCAGCGCATGAGCGGCCGCGCGAGCTTATCAGTTGCTAGCCATACCAGCAATCATTGCACCCAGCGCGACAAGGTGAACGAGCATAAGCGCCTTGTCATTCCATAGCGCACCGACGGCGAACCACCCCAGAACACCCACAAGAAAAAAGTATAGGTTCCAAGGCGTCCAGCCAAACCCAGTCGCGGTGTATCCTAGGATTTGAATGGCAGATGCCCCCCATTTGACCGCAAAGACAAGGCGCTCGCGCTGGGACATGAGTGCCAAGGTATCAGACGGCACGGGTCAATCCTCCGTCGATACGCAGGTTTTGTCCTGTCATGTAGCTGCCATCTACCGACGAAAGCCACGACATGAGGGACGAAACTCCGGAAGCAAAACCGTAGCGTCCAATGGGAATACGCGCCTTGCGGTCTTCGGTTTCGGGCAAGCTGTCGATGAAGCCCGGAAGGACGTTGTTCATCCGGATATTGTCCGACGCATACTTGTCCGAATAGAGCTTCGTGAATGCAGCAAGCCCGGCCCGGAAGACCCCCGACGTTGGAAACAGAGGGTCGGGTTCGAATGCCGCAAAGGTCGAGATATTAATGATTGCCCCACCGCCATTTGCCTGCATTGTGGGTGCGACAAGACGTGTCGGGCGGATCACGTTCATGAGGTAAACTCCCATCCCTTGATGCCAATCCTCGTCACTTATCTCAAGAACCGGACCTTTTGGTCCGTGGTCGGCAGAGTCCACCAACACATCGATGCGGCCCCAACGCTCCTTCGCACCTTCGACCAATGCGTTCAGCGCGTCTGCATCAAGATTGGAGCCCGTTTCGCCAAAGCCGCCAAGTTTGCAGCCAAGCGCCTCACCCTTGCCGGACGAAGATAGGATGCCAATTTTGAACCCATCATCTGCCAATTTCCGTGCTGCATCTGCACCCATGCCGCTGCCGCCTGCCGTGATCAGAGCTACTTTTTCTACTGTCATATCGAGCATCCTTTCTTGGTTGGACAATGTATGATGATTCTTTTGGCCAAATTCGATTCAGAATTGATGTTGACCGGCAGTAGAATTACTATTGCAGAATGACTGAACTTCCCCCGCTCAACAGTTTGCGTGCGTTCGATGCAGCAGGCCGTCGCCTCAGTTTCCGCTCTGCTGCTGATGAATTGGGCGTGACGCAGGGAGCTGTTGCGCAACAGGTGCGTCAGCTAGAAGCGCACCTTGAGGTCGTCTTGTTTGAACGTGTTCCCAAGGGTCTCGCATTCACATCGGTCGGTCGCCGCTTTCACAACCGGATCGCGAGCGCCTTCGCGGACTTGCGATCCGCTACATCTGAACTTAAGCCAGAGCCAAACAAAGTCCTTATCAGTGTCACTCCGACCTTTGCTGCAAAATGGCTGATCCCTAATTTACCGGACTTTGCGGCGGCACACCCCGACGTCGATTTGCGGATCATGGCAACCGAAAGGGTTTCCAGCTTCCACAGTGACGGGATAGACCTTGCAGTCCGCCAGGGATCACCACCATTTGGCGCATCACTGGACGCAACACTATTGTTTAAGCAATCGCTAATCGCAGTCGCCGCGCCACAGTTCGCGGACAACGGGGGCGCATTGCTTGAACCAGAAACTCTTGCCAAGCAACTGAAGGTCCATGACGCTCATGACCAATGGCCAAGCTACCTGGCGCATCTGGGTACACAAGACCAGTCGCCTCGTCACCTGCATCTGAGCCAAACGTCTCTGGCCGTGGATGCTGCGATCGCCGGACAAGGGGTGGCCTTGGTAAGCCGGTTTCTGGTGGCACATGACCTTGCATCTGGCCGTTTGGTCGAGGTTGGCCCAGCCTGGGACGCGAGCGGAAGCGACTTCTATATCCTCATACCGCGCACCGCCAAGCGCAATGGGACGGTTGTAAATGTCGTGGCGTGACTCATGGCGCTCTCCGTCAAAACACCTGACTGCTCTGGAACTGTGAGCGGCCATTCGGTTCAATCGGACCAAGGTCAGCAAGGTTCGCATCTTGCCCGTTAGCTAGCCGCGCGGCGAAGGCCTGATACGGTAAGCTCGTGCATAAGGCATTGTTTCCTCATCGGGCTATGAGCAGACTGCTGCGCAGCTTTGGGAGCGCTGTTCGCCTAGAACAGGAAGTTATCTGCGTCCATGATCGTGTCCAGTTCGGAAGACCGAAACAGGATCGAGCTGTCTCCAAACAGGACTTTGATATCGTCGCCGAGCTCTTCGAATGTGAGGTCATCGAAAGACGCGGCACCTGAGATGATGCGAACCATATCTTCGCCAGCGATAAAGTCTCGGATGACGTCGTTGCCTGAGTTAGCCCCAAAGACAAAGGTATCGCTTCCTGCGCCGCCAAGCAGCTTGTCACGTCCTCCGCCGCCATTGAGAGTGTCGTTGCCAGATCCGCCACGCAGAATGTCCTGACCGCGTTCTCCAAACAGTTTGTCGTGACCAACGCCTCCGTCGAGGGTATCATTTCCGGTCCCGGCGCGCACCACATCACGGCCATGGTTTCCAAACAGTTTGTCGCGACCCGTGCCGCCGCTTAGGGTATCGCTCCCGGATCCGCCGCGTAGAAGGTCCAGACCATTGTTTCCGAACAGCCTATCGTGGCCGATACCCCCATCAAGCGTATCGTTTTGTGCGCCACCAAACAGCGTGTCTAGGCCTCTGCCACCACGGAGAGCGTCATTCCCCGAATAGCCTGAAATGCGGTCATTTCCTAAAGCACCATTCAGGCTGTCCCGTGCAACGCCGCCATTCATCGTGTCACCAGCCTCTGTGCCGATACGTGTGATCCCGGCTTCGTTGCGAACCGAAATATTGGCGCCATAGAACGACAGTGGGATTTCTGCGATTTCCATGGTGTCGTCATAGAATTTGATGCCATGGACCGTTCCGTTTTCCGCATCGAGGATGTTGTACAGATAAGGTGATGACCCGATTTCATAATCCGCTGTGACCGGGATGAAATGCCCGCCTGTGTTCAGATACGCAACCGGGCCATTCATCGGGGCGCGGTTTGTCACGATGTCCATAAGCCCATCATTGTTCACGTCCATGAAATCAAAGAATTCAACCCAGCGGTTTCCCTCTTCAATCCCTTGTGTGAAGCTTTGGGTGGCATCGGAGAATGCCCCGTCGGCCCCCTGGAGTAGAACTTGAAAGCCAGTTTGATCGTCTTCGGTGTCGGTCTGCGCAAGGACGAGATCTAGCCGCCCGTCATTATTCAGATCGGCAGATTTGACATCATTCGATACGGTCAGCTCGCCAAACAGCCCGTTTGGCAGTTCAGCCGTTAGGCTGTAGCTGCTTTGCTCGGGGTCAAAGCTGAAAATGCGTGTCGGTGTCCCAGCATTGCCACCAACGACCAGATCCATGTGCTCATCGGCATCAAGATCGACGAGATGGGATGAAATATACTGCGCGACCTCGGTATCGAAATACGCGGCATCGATGTCCAGCCGGGTCAAATTCCCGCTGCCATCATTCAGCAGAACATAAGAGGGATGCGCGGGCTGCCCGAAGGTGTTGCCCATGTGAATATCCAGGTCGCCGTCCCCGTCAATATCCGCAACCGCCACGGAATGGGTGAAGTCAGCTGGTTGACCGAGATTGGCCCGCGCGTCGGTGAACCCGCCGTTCCCATCGGACAGAAGCAGCATGTTCGTCTCACCGGGGAAGGGTTCCGTGTCATAGCCATGTCCGATGATCACGATGTCGGTGTCACCATCGCCATTGATGTCACCAAAGGCCAGTTCGCGTGGGTGAATCATCCCGTCGCCTGCCAAAGACAGCGGTAGACGCGTGAAGGTTCCGTTGCCGGTGTTCATCAGGATGACCGGATCGGAGGGGATTGGATCGCTTGGAGGAAAGGAGCCGGAGATAAACACGATATCGGTCAGCCCGTCACCGTTAAGATCTGTTGCACCTCCCATGGTCAGCCCATCGGTTGGAAGCCCCAGGTCGTGCAAAATGGTGGTCGGCGCAATATCAGTGGTCATCTGTTCAATCCGGTCAGTGGGTAACAAAATTAACTTTTAGTATGCCGACACATCAGTTGTTTTTGCTCGTCTGCGCAAGTGGTTTGAGAGGCAAACATGAGGACATGCCTTTCCTGTCGCCGGACCGAAGTCACAGAGGCACATTGGCAGTCTGGGTGAACCACAGCTTTGGGCGGGGCTTATGGCACCCTGTTTGGTGTCGCTGAGTGTCAGGGCAACCGCTTGGAATAGCGAGATTTGTTCAAATAGAAAATCTAAGCATTTCTCAAATCTTTATCGCTGATTCATATTTTTCCCATACTCTTGGCCCTGTTGAAACATGGAGTGGGTCATGAAGGTCGAAACGCTTTTGCTGGCGAAACAGTCTACCGCGGTCAAAGGCGTTAGTCCGGATGTCACCTTAAAAGAAACAGCGCAGCTTTTGGTCAAACACAGGCTCGGGGCCCTGGTTGTCACAGAAGATGACAACAAAATGGTCGGTATAGTGTCTGAGCGGGATCTGATACCTGTTGTGGCGAGCTCTGACCCCAACGCGGGTGACCGGCCGGTTGCGGACGTTATGACGCGCTCGGTTGTGTCGTGCTCTCCGGAGGACGAAGTTGCCTATGTCCTTCGGTTGATGAACGACAACGCTTTCCGACATATGCCCGTGCTCGAGGATGGGAAGCTGGTCGGGATCCTGAGCATCCGTGAGCTGACGAAGGCCTACGAGCTGCTGCAGATCGAGGCGAACACCGACCCTCTGACCCAGGTCTCCAACCGCAGGCCATTTCTCAAAACGCTGGATGCAAATTTTCAAAATGCGCTGGACCTTGGCCAACCGCTCGCTGTTGCGATGCTCGATGTCGATCACTTCAAGCGTATCAATGATACCTACGGCCACGACGCTGGCGACAAGGTCTTGCAGCAACTGTCGCGGATGCTGATCCGAGAGTTCCGAACCGTCGACCTGGTTGGCAGGCTCGGGGGCGAAGAATTTGCGCTCGTTTTCCCGCAAACGGATATCGCTGGTGCGTTCATTGCCTGCGAGCGCTTGCGCAAGAGCGTGGAGCAGCAGGAGATCAGAGCCGACGATCATAAGATCCGCCTCACTGTCAGTATCGGTCTGACACAAATCGCAGCCGGTTCCACCGATGGTGCATCTCTGCTCAAGCGATCGGATGAGCTGCTCTATGCCGCGAAAAATGGTGGTCGCAACCAAGTCGTCGCGGACGAGATAACGAAAGAAACAAAGCTCTCTGTGGTCCCGGTATAGCCCGTCACGTGGGTCTCGGCCCGCCACGTCCGCCACGCTGCTGATCCAGCCAAATGCCGTGCGCCCTGGGTTTTGATGCGCACCGAGGTTTGGCAGGTGTACGCAGTGGGCCGTCATGGCGTGTTCGGAGATTAGATGTCACAGAAATAGGGAAGTCAGATTTAACAACAAAATGCAGTTAGACACATCTACATGACTAACTGACCGTCAATATGTAAGTCTTGTCCCGCTAGATGATACTGAGGATGTTTGGTCTGATGATGTATTTGAAACCGGACCTCACAAACGATCTTAATGTGAAACCAAACTATGTTGATGTTTCTGAAAAAGACGAGTCAGTGGTCAGCTCTTCGCGACAGAGCGAACAGTGAACTAACAAATAGCTGATACTCACCAAATTCGAGCGGATCCCAGCTTCGCCCGCGCCTAGTTCTCTAAATCCTGGCATCAGATTTCGCATCGTTGCGAGACGGTGGGGAGAAAATATCGTAGAATTTCGTGGTTTTTGGAATCGCACTTGTTGCAGCAAGAGTAAGACCTTACCAATCTTTGAAACCAAAATACCGCCGGGTCCTAATCTGACTGAAAAGGATCGAGTTTGACTCGATGGCTATATTGTCTCAGCCTAGTGTAGGTTAGTTAGACAAAGTATGTGAACCATTGATGCCGGATCAGATTGCAAGCGATTTTGATGAGCAATGGACGCCTCGGGTTGTCCTGGAGCAAGACGTCGATAGAGTTCGAGCTTGGCTAAGCGAGCAAGATGAAAACGACATCCGACTTTACCTTAGCACATTCCAGAAAGTTCTCGAGGATGAGCATCCTGCGAGAGCAGCGCTTCTTGAGCAAGAACTGAAACGTCGCGCGATGCGCCCCCCGGACCGCGTTGAACAGACAATTGCGTACATCAGATCAAGTTGGGCGCCAGCGTTCTTTATCTTGATTGTCATCACGACTGTAGCTGCAGCGACAGCTAAGGCAACGATCTGTGAATCTTTCCCCTTGTTTCCAATAGTTTGTGCGAGCAGTGAGCTCACCATTTCAGATTTATTTGGAGGTGAATGATGAAGCGACTAGTATCCTTACTGGGTCTGGTTTTGGTTACCCAGCCAATGTCTCCAGCAGAAGCCGGGTCTTGTATTGACGGTTTGGACCAAAACTCGGGCGCCACCGCTTTGTTGTTTTGCTTGAAAGAGATGCAAAGAAAAATTGAGCAACTGGAGGCACGACCTCGTGGGATGACCGCTCAAGAAACTCGTCAAGAAGCTCAGAACGTGTTCGACGGACAACCTTTACTCCCCGTCCTTCCTGAACCGATCCCATCGGGGGTAATAGTCGCTAGCTCAGTATCATGTGACAACTTTGGTGACGGCTGGACATCATACTACCCAGCTGCAGGCCGCTTTGTGATTGGCGCAGGTCCACATTCCGACAACGATGAGAAGCGCAATTCAGATATTAACGATGTCGATTTGAGAGTTTATGAAGGCCCGGGTGACCTGTCTTGGGAAACGTTGAGACACCCTGTGGCATCGAATCTTTCCGATCAAATCCGAGCTGGCGGTGTCGAGGCGCACTCCCTTGAGGTGGGCGAAATGCCCCTTCACAATCATGAGGTGGTTTGGGTGAACTCTCGCGGCAACCAATCTATGAGCCTCAATCAGTCATCGGTGAACGTTGACGATGACGACCAATTCCATATTTCATCGACCAGGGAAGGCGGTCAGGCAAACCGAAACATCGGCACAACTGAAGTTGGAGAGGGAGCGCCGCACACTAACATGCCCCCCTTCATTGCTCTTTTTTATTGCTTGAAAAACTAGCTGCAACTGGCCTGCGGGTTCGGTCTTAGCGATTGCTGGTAAATGCTTGAGCTTATGGCTCGGCAGGGTGAGCCATAAGAACACTACCAACCAGTTTCCAAAGATCCTTGCGCCCATCGTTGTCCGTTTGTGATGCGGGCAGGGCGCGCGTGTGCTTTTCTTTGTACCGTCTCGAATCTGGCTGAAAAGCGCGCGAAATCTGCGATATACTCTGTCGCTAACCTATTGAAACCTATGAACCGCAATAGACCCTGTGCGGTACAGCTATAGCGTTGAAAGTAAGGGAAAAGACACGAAAGGTGGTAGGCCCGGCAGGATTCGAACCTGCAACCAAAGCGTTATGAGCGCTCTGCTCTAACCGTTGAGCTACAGGCCCGCCGAAGACTGGTTATGGAATCGTCGCCGCGAGGTCAAGCCGTCTTGCAGATCTTGGATCAATTGCGCTGAGCGCGGGAAATTCTCGCGTTCCGTGTTGCAACTTATGTCGCAGAACAGCGGGCGGCTTGGATCGCAGGAAGGGTGGCAGATCCAGCGGAGTTTTGCAGGACATGACGGGAGCCAACGGCAGAGCTTCACGGCACATTTTGGCGCCAAATGCGCGGTGCAAAGACAGCGGTCTCCGCATGGCAGGCGTGCAAGCACAATCCTTTGTTTCTTTCTGTGCGACCATGGGGTAAAGGCTGCGCAACATCATTCAAGGAGCACCGATATGACCAGCGGCAAGAACGGTTTGACCTACGCGGATGCGGGGGTGGATATTGATGCAGGTAACGCGCTGGTCGACCGTATCAAACCGGCGGCCAAGCGGACCAATCGGTCTGGCGTGATGAGTGGCCTTGGCGGGTTTGGCGCTCTGTTCGATCTGAAAGATGCCGGATACAGCGATCCCATTTTGGTCGGGGCGACAGATGGCGTGGGGACCAAGCTGCGGATTGCTATCGACACGGGCGTGGTCGATGGCGTTGGGATTGATCTGGTCGCAATGTGTGTGAACGATCTTGTTTGCCAGGGGGCTGAGCCGCTGTTCTTCCTGGATTACTTCGCAACCGGAAAGCTGGAGACGGCGACTGCGGCGCGCATCATTGATAGTATCGCCGAGGGGTGCGTGCGCTCCGGTTGTGCCCTGATCGGGGGGGAGACCGCAGAGATGCCGGGCATGTACCCGGATGGTGATTTTGATCTCGCGGGATTTGCCGTCGGCGCGATGGAGCGGGGAACCGCTCTGCCTGCTGAGGTGCAGGAGGGCGACGTTCTGTTGGGCTTGGCGTCTGATGGGGTGCACTCCAATGGTTACTCTCTGGTGCGCAAGCTGGTGGATCTGTCCGGCCTTGGCTGGGACGCAGACTGCCCGTTTGCTGATGGCACATTGGGGGAGGCGCTGCTGACACCGACCCGGCTTTACGTCAAACAGTGTCTCGCGGCCGTGCGGGCTGGCGGGGTCCACGCGCTCGCGCACATCACCGGTGGCGGGCTGACCGAAAACCTGCCACGGGTTCTGCCCGAGGATCTGGGCGCCGATATCGACCTGAATGCCTGGGACCTGCCGCCTGTATTCCGCTGGATGGCGGAGACCGGCAATATCGCTGAGGCGGAGATGCTGAAGACCTTCAATTGCGGCATTGGCATGATCCTGTCGGTCTCGGCCGATCGCGCGGATGCGTTGGTTGCTCTGCTGCAAGACGAAGGGGAAACCGTGTCACGTTTGGGCACTGTGACCTCGGGGGCAGGGATGCGTTACTCGGGCGCCTTGCTGTGAGTTTCAAGCGGGTCGCCATCCTGATTTCTGGCGGTGGCTCCAATATGGTGTCGCTGGTACAAAGCATGACCGGCGACCATCCGGCGCGACCTTGCCTGGTGCTGTCCAACCAGGCTGATGCCGGTGGCCTGGCAAAGGCAGAGGCTGCAGGCGTCCCAACAGCGGTGGTCGATCACCGCCCTTATGGGCAGGACCGTGCTGCGTTTGAGGCAGAACTGATCAAACCAATCCTGGAGAGCCAGGCTGATATCGTGTCTTTGGCTGGGTTCATGCTGGTTCTGACCGATGGGTTCGTCTCGCAATTTCAGGGCCGTATGCTCAACATCCATCCATCGTTACTACCCAAATACACAGGGCTGAACACCCATGCGCGGGCCCTGGCTGCGGGCGATGCAGAGCATGGCTGCACCGTGCATGAGGTAACGGCTGTGCTGGATGACGGGCCCATTCTGGGGCAGGCGTTTGTTGATGTCGACCCAGGTGACACGGCTGCAACATTGGCCTCTAAGGTGCTGGTGCAAGAGCATAAACTCTACCCGCAGGTGCTGCGCCGCTATGCTGCTGGCGACCGCAAGCCGATTGAACTGCGTTGATGTGACACCATGGGGACAGTTGGCGCGCAAAACAGCCCGCCAATTGCATTGATGCAAGTGAGCGCGTATCACCGTGGCATCTGCTGAACTGACCACCTGGACGAATTCGCTTTATGAAAACCATTACCACGACCGAAGAATTGGAGGCCTTCTGCCACGAGGCTGCACAACACCCATACGTCACGGTTGATACCGAATTCCTGCGCGAACGAACGTATTATTCCAAATTGTGCCTGGTCCAACTGGCCTTTCCCGGCAAAGGAAACGCCAATGCTGTGTTGGTTGATCCGCTGGCAGATGGGGTGTCGTTGGAACCGCTTTATGCGCTGTTCCGAAACGAAAACGTGGTGAAAGTGTTTCACGCAGCCAGACAGGATCTGGAGATTTTCTGGGTCGATGCGCAGGTGTTTCCCACCCCGTTGTTTGACACGCAGGTTGCTGCGATGGTTTGCGGATTTGGCGAGCAGGTTGGTTATGAAACGCTGGTCCGTAAAATCGTCAAGCAGGGGTTGGATAAAACCTCGCGCTTTACTGATTGGTCCCGCCGCCCGCTGAGCGATGCGCAAAAAACCTACGCGCTGGCAGACGTTACGCATTTGCGGCAGATCTATGAGCATCTCGCAGCGGAGCTGGCGCGGACAGACCGCGCGCATTGGGTGGCTGAAGAGCTGCAGGTGCTGACCGATCCGGCGACCTACGACATTGATCCGCAAGAGGCCTGGCGCCGCGTCAAAACCCGCACGACCTCTGGCAAGTTCCTGGCGGTGGTGCGTGAACTGGCGGCATTCCGCGAAACCTATGCAAAAACGAACAACGTGCCGCGCAACCGGGTGTTCAAAGACGACGCACTCGTCGAACTCGCTTCTACCAAACCACAGTCCGGTTCAGAGCTGGGCAATTCCCGCCTGCTGTTGCGCGAAGCACGCAAGGGCGCCATCGCGGAGGGCATTCTGCAGGCCATCGCCAAAGGGATCGCTTGCCCGGCGTCTAAGCAGCCTGAGGCGGATCGCAGCCGCGAAAAGCTCCAGGTCAATCCGGCGCTGGCGGATCTGCTGCGGGTGCTGCTGAAAGCGAAGACAGAAGCCTCGGGGGTTGCGGCCAAATTGATCGCGCCAAGTTCGGATCTGGATGCGATTGCTGCGGGACAACGCAATGTTGCCGCTCTCAAAGGCTGGCGCCATGAGGTGTTTGGCGCTGACGCCTTGCGTCTGTGCAACGGGGAAATTGCGCTGGCCGCGCGGGGCCAGGATGTGAAGGTTGTGACGCTCTGACGCTCACACTGATCTAATTCTGTCACTCCAACCATGACGCTCTAGACACAATGGCTGGGGCGACACCCTCTTAGGTCAATACGCAAAAGGCGCCCGTTGAGGCGCCTTTTTTCATCGTCAGAGGTCGATGGTGAGTTCCTGACGACCGGTTCGTCGCACTAATCAACCACGGTAGAGTAAACTGTGCCGGGATCAACGACGGCTTTCGCGGGCATTGTCCGCAGCCACGATCCGGATGCTGCGCACACCAGCCAGTTGTTGTTTGGTCAGGCTGACAGCGGCGCGCAAGGTGCGGCTGCGATCGACGCCAACAGGTGTTGCAAAATCAGGGTAGATGGCGCGGAAGGTGAAATCCAAGGTCTGATCCTTGGTGCGTTCGTCACGGTCGCTCTCATCCAGGCGCAATTCAACGCCATAGGCACCCTGACGCGCGGCAAGACCGCTGGCA
Source organism: Phaeobacter sp. (assembly GCF_022825805.1). Taxonomy (GTDB): domain Bacteria; phylum Pseudomonadota; class Alphaproteobacteria; order Rhodobacterales; family Rhodobacteraceae; genus Phaeobacter. Next base: position 56,594 of record NZ_JAJDWC010000119.1, on the reverse strand, counting down.
TAGACGATCGCGCCTGTTGGCGTGCGTTCGATACGCATATCGGACACCGTTTGAACCAGAACTGTCTGATCCACAGCATCCGGCCGACGCAGAAGGTTCACGCGGTTTTCCACTGGGATCAGCGGGTTGATGTCCTCATCGACAACAGCCTCTGTTGCCACTTCTCTGGATCCGCCAAACCAGTTCAACGGGTTCACGCGGGAGTCACGGAAGCCACATGCAGATAGTCCGACCGCTGATATCAGGAGGACTGCCAAAGGTCTGTTCATGATGCATCACCCGTTCAATAGCACTGCGCAAGTGGTAGCCGATTGCAAGCGGCTTGAAAAGCTGTTGAAAACCTATTGTTTGCGCCTTAGGTCGTTGCGTGCCGCCAGGCAGAAACCAGATGAGGACATACCGCATGGCCAGTGCCGCCTTTGAAGAGATTGTCGAGGATTTCGAATTCCTTGAGGATTGGGAAGACCGCTATCGCCATGTCATCGACCAGGGCAAGGCGATGGAGCCGCTGGACGATGCGCTAAAGGTGCCTGCGACCAAGGTGGATGGCTGCGCAAGCCAGGTCTGGCTCCACCCTGTGATCGAGGATGGGGTGTTCCACTTTGACGGGGAAAGCGACGCCATGATCGTGCGCGGGCTGATTGCCGTTTTGCGTGCGCTCTATAACGGCTTGCCGGTGTCCGAGGTGACAGCGGTTGACGCGCGTGCAGAAATGGCGCGTCTCGGCCTGAACGATCACCTGTCAGCGCAACGCTCCAACGGGTTGACTGCCATGATCCAGCGCATTCAGGAAACCGCCGCCGCAGCGTCCAACTGACCTAGAAACAACTGTGTGGTCGCGGGTAGGCGGGGGGAGATCCTCCGCTTTCGCGCTTGGCGACGAATTGTGGTTCAGCCAAGGGCGCTTTTTTGCGGGGGGCTTTGTTTCGGCCGCAGCATCACGTCATCGCGGATAGCAATAATCGCGGATGCCAATCGACGGGCTCTATCGCGCAGCGGGCGAATGATGCTCAGCGCGAACGGTGCTCAGCTCGAATGATGCTCAGCCCTGCGGCTGATCCTTGCCCCACCGCAGCATCGCGGTTTCCAAATCGCCATAACCGGTGTGGCGATGTTCAAACAGCAGCCCCATGCGCTCCGCGCAGGCGCGAGCCTTATCGACCAGGGCGGGATCATCGATCTGCGATTGATAGACGAGTTTGGTGTAGTTGCCAAAAACCATGTCACGCAGTTCGGGGTTCTTATCCAACCCCATCGGACGCCAGACAAAGGCATCGAACTGTTTGACTAGAAAATCTGTCAGATAAAACGCGGTGATTTCGCCATCATCGGCATGGCGGGCAAATGTGTCATTGCCCTCAAAAAACGAATAGCAATGCGGCCCGGCAATCATTTCAACGCCAAGTTCGGCGCATTTCTGCTCTAACAGCCCACCGGTGCCACAATCCGCGTAAACCACATGGATGGCGTCATAGGTCGTCCTATGCTTGGCCACGGCATATTCCACGGCCTCAACAATTTGTTCGGGGTAAAGATGCAGCTTGGCGGGCAGGCAGGTCAGATCAAGGTGATCCAGAGTGTTTGCCTGTTTCAATGCCAGGATCTCGCGGGCCAGAGCCCCACAAGCGATCAGCAACACGCGACCGTGTTTCTTTTCAGGGGCCGCCAAACCCTGTTCCGTAAGCGAGGCCTCGTCCAGCGAACGCCCGGTTGGCGGTTGGTGCGCCGCCCGCTCAGTCAGGCGGGCGGCGCGTCCTTTGCGTGCCAATTAGGCGCTCATCTGGTTGTGCTTGCGCGCAACGAAGTCCTTGGCGGTTTCCACAGCCACGGCAGCGTCACGGCAATAAGCGTCGGCGCCAATGGCTTTGCCGAACTCTTCATTCAACGGTGCACCGCCGACCAACACGACGTAATCATCGCGCTTGCCTTGCTCGACCAATGTGTCGATCACGACCTTCATGTAAGGCATGGTGGTCGTCAGCAGAGCGGACATGCCAAGGATGTCTGGCTTGTGCTCGTCGAGAGCCTCGATATAGTTTTCTACCGGGTTGTTGATGCCGATGTCGACCACTTCGAAACCAGCGCCTTCCATCATCATGGAGACGAGGTTCTTGCCGATGTCGTGGATGTCACCCTTCACGGTGCCGATCACCATGGAGCCCATGCGCGGCGCGCCGGTTTCCGCCAGCAGCGGCTTCAGGATGGCCATGCCACCTTTCATCGCGTTTGCGGCCAGCAGCACTTCGGGCACGAACAGGATGCCGTCACGGAAGTCAGCACCAACGATTGTCATACCGCCAACAAGCGCTTCGGTCAGGATCTGATAGGGCGCCCAACCCCGCTCCAGAAGGATGTTCACACCTTCCTCGATTTCCTCCTTGAGACCATCGTAGAGGTCATCAAACATCTGCTGAACGAGATCTTCGTCGCTCAGTTCTGCCAGGATGATGTCATCTGCGTCGTCCGACATTTTTATATTCCTTGACTGGGCGGGGTATTCCCCGGCGTGGCATCGGTTTTTTGTCCCTATTGGTCCAGATTGCCGCAGCAAGACTGCAATGTTTGCGACATTGCCACGTTCTGAACCGACCTATACGGTCAAAACTAGCGGAATAATAATGAAGATTTCGCATGCAGATCTTCGTTTTTTCACATTTGTTCTTTATTTGTTCTCATGGCTGCGCCATAGTCGCGGCATGCAACAGACCGAAGTATCCCACCCTCTGCGTCGCAAAGCGCGCGCCAGTCTCAGCAATGCGCCAGGTCGCTTTGATCTGGATCGCGTGACCACTGATGATGGCTGGGAAAATGCAGGGGATTCGGACCCATCAATGCCAACTGTGGAGCGCACACAGGTGCGAATTGAGCAGGCGCGCAGCATCATTTCCTACAACCGATCGCCGGATCTGCCGTTTGATCGGTCGATCAACCCATACAGGGGCTGTGAGCACGGGTGCATCTACTGTTTTGCGCGCCCCAGTCATGCCTATCTCGGGCTATCGCCTGGGCTGGATTTTGAAACCCGATTGATTGCGCGCCCGAATGCGGCGGACATGCTGCGCAAGGAGCTGTCTGCCGCATCCTACAAGGTGGCCACTTTGGCGATTGGCACCAATACCGATCCTTATCAGCCGGTCGAACGGGATCATGAAATCACCAGATCTTGCCTGTCGGTGCTGGCGGCGTTTTCCCATCCGGTTGCGATTGTCACCAAAGGCGTTCTGGTCGAGCGCGACATCGACATTCTTGCGCCGATGGCGGCCAAAGGGCTGGTGCGCGTCGGTGTGTCCCTGACCACATTGGACCCGGATCTGTTGCGCCGGATGGAGCCGCGTGCGCCTCTGCCCGCGCGCAGATTGGCGATGATCCGGCGCCTGTCGGATGCGGGGATTCCGGTCCGTGTGATGGCCTCACCAATGGTGCCGGGCCTGACGGATCACGAATTGGAGGCTTTGCTCGCGGCCGGGGCAGAGGCCGGTGCAGATGCGGCCAGTTGGATCATGCTGCGTTTGCCGCGGGAGGTGTCGCAGCTCTGGCAGGAATGGCTTGCGGAACATGCACCAGCGCGCGCTGAGAAGGTCATGGCGCGTTTGCGGGAAATGCACGGTGGGCGCGATTATGATCCCCGCTGGGGGCAGCGGATGCGCGGTGACGGTCCCTATGCGGCGATGTTGGCGCATCGCTTTCAGGTCGCCTGCAAACGGCTCGGTTTGTCGGAGCGTCGCGCGCCGTTGCGCTGCGACCTGTTCCAGCGCCCACCGCAACCGGGCGATCAGCTGGCGTTGTTTTGAGCGGGGCAGAAACGGGCGAGTAACTCCAGTGTCCCGAAACCACATTGACCAGAACCTGTCAAAGGGGGTGGTCATAACCCAGGATTTGCATAGGGCGGTTTGACCAAAACTATATCGGACGCCGTTTCAAGTATAAGGCCCGCCCGAGGGCAGGCCTATGATCGAACTCACTTGCGCTGAGTGAGTAAACCCCTCTCAGCGCCTTGCATTGGATCAGCTGGCGCGCCGACGGCTGCGGCGGTTGCGACGTTCGCCAGCCTCGGCTTCATCGCCAGTGCCGTCGCTTTGCGATGAAAACGGACCCAGAACCGCCTCGATACGCTCCAAAGATGGCGCATCCGATCGCTCTTGCGTGTCCAGCGCCTCGCGCATGGCGCGCAAATGATCCGGCATTGTGCCACAGCATCCGCCGATGATTTTTGCCCCACAATCGCGCGCCATCACCGCATACTCGGCCATCAGGGCTGGGGTGCCATCATAGTGGATGTGGCCGTCCACATATTTGGGGATCCCAGCATTGCCCTTGGAGATGATCGGGCGGTCGGTGCCCTGCGCTGCAAACCCCAGAACGGTGCGCAGAATGTCGGAGGCCCCGGTGCCGCAATTGGCGCCATAGGCGATGGGGGCGGGATCCAGTTCTTCGACCAGCTGCGCCATGTTGGAGGATGTAACGCCCATCATGGTGCGCCCAGCGGTGTCAAAGCTCATGGTGCCGCACCAGGGCATATCGGCCAGTTTGAAGGCCTCAGCAGCTGCGCGGAATTCTTCAGGCGCGGAGATCGTCTCCAGCCACAGAACATCAACGCCGCCTTCTTTCAATGCTTCGGCCTGTTCGTGGAACATCTCGACCGCCAGCGCGTGGCTCAACTCTCCGACGGGTTCCATGATTTCGCCGGTCGGTCCAACGGAACCAGCCACGGCGATTTTGCGGCTGGCGCGGTCGGCGACATTGCGGCCAAGTTCTGCGCCCGCGCGGTTCAGCTCACGGACACGGCGGTGGGCATCGTGCAGTTTCAGACGCGCTGCTGTGCCACCAAAGGTGTTGGTCAGGAACAAATCGCTGCCCGCGTCTACCGATCCTTGATAGAGCGCGGTGATTTTCTTTGGCTCGTCAACATTCCACAATTCAGGCGCATCACCGGATTGCAGCCCCATGTTGAACAGGTTCGTCCCGGTTGCGCCATCGGCGAGCAGGGCATCTTTGCTGTTTAGCAGGGTTTCAAAAGTGTTGGTCATCGGCTGTCCTGTGAACGAAACGACCCGGTAGGGCCGCAAAAAACGTGATTATCCGGTGTGTCATGCCCGTCGCTGCAGGGCAATTTCATTTTCTTCATCATGATTATGAAGCAGATCGGCGCTCTGCGGTGCGCCAGGTTGGGATATGCCATTGGCGTGGGCGACCGGCGCGGTATCTGACAGCCCCGTTGACCAGGCGTGTGAAAGCGCATCGGAGTGATCTGGCGCTGCACTCCAGACCCAGGGCGGAACGGGGCCCGGACGGTGGATCATGCGCACCAGATCAGCCATGGCCAGGATAAGGCTCGCAGTGTTTGGCGCTGCGGCATAACGGGGCTCATAGCGGGGCGCGAAACACGCCTTGAACTGGCGCAGCCCCGCCGCCGGGGACAGGCGTTTTGCGAACATGGTCGATCTTGCAAAGGGCAGATCCTGCAGATCGGGCAGAGCTGCCAGAGACAGCCGAACGATACCGGCCGCGGCTGCGGCATTGATCGCCGCGCAGACCAGGCTGTGTCCGGTGCCATCCGGCGCGCTGGGATGCAGCCGAACAAGATCGAGACACCATTCCCCTGCCGCGGTGTGAAAGCTGACATAGCCGAGCAGTTCTGGTCCGTTCCAGGCCAGAAACACCCTCTGGCGCTGCAGGTAGGCGGGCTGAAACCGGCCCATCGTCGTGCCCCGCGCAACGCGCCGACTGCCCTGCCAGGCGCGATCAATCTCGCGCATTTGGGTGATCGGCAGGGTTTGTGTGGCGGGATATGTTTGAACGCCTGCTTTTTCGGCCTGGCGCAGTTTGCGCCGCAGCTGTCGGAACCGCGCGCCGTCTTTGCAGAACTGTTGTGGGTCGATGATGGCTTCCTGAGCGATGCGCACCACGCGCCAGCCTGCACGGCGCAGGGCCAGGGCCTCTGTTGCCCTGCATTTATAGATCGCAGGCACCGTGTTGCGGCCCTTGGCGTAGGCGCACAGCCCTGGCAGGGCCTCGGACAGGGTGCCAACAAGGGGTGAAAACAGCGCGATGCTGGCCTGTGGGCTATCCAGAACCGCGAGTTGGTTGAAGCCAAACGCGTGGATCGCTCCGGGGTTTTGCGTGATGATCTGGGTCTCCGCGACGCCAGCCTTGGCGGGGCCGTTGTAATCATCCGCCCAGACCGGGTCGAAGAAGCGGCTGCGCTGGTGACCCATAAGAGCCTCTGTCGCGCTGATGTCGGGCGTGGATCGCGCGCCAATGCCGATGGCTGCGGGCCAGGCCAATCCAACTGCCGCGAGGCAGGCGGGCAGCGCGTAGTAGACCAGACGGAAGGCGAGAACAGCCGCAATCACCTCCGTCGCGGCGGTCACGGGCAGCAAGGCACAAAGCGCCAGTTCAAAAGCACCAATGCCCCCCGGAGCCGATGACAGCAGTGCCGCGCCCAGGGCGATGAAATAGGTAGGCAGCAGCATGGCGAGCGAGATGCCAACCTCGGGTGGCAAAAACATCCATAGTGCTGTGCCCGCGGCGATTACATCGATCAAGGCCCAGCCCGCCAGCGCCAAAAACGCCAACAATGATGGCAAGCGCAAGCGCAGTGGCCCGAGCCTCAGCACCGGGGCGATAGCGGCGGCAACAATCACCAGCCCGGTCGCCAATAACAGGCCTGCACCGGTCCAGACCATCAATTGCGGCGCGCCAGTTGCTTGGCCAGTTGCTTGACCTGTGGCTTGGCCCGTGAATTGGCCCGTGAATTGGCCTGTGAATTGGCCAGCGACCTGACCAGTGGTCGAGGCTGAAAATACGCCGGTGATCAGCAGCGCGGCGCCACAGATCCCCGCCAGCGCCAACATGAATGTCGCGGACACCACCGTGGTCAGCTGTGCTGCCTGCAGCGGGCTCAGCTCTTTCATTAGGCGCCACCGCGCGAAGGCCCCGGTGATCAGGCCAAAACCGATGGTCTGGGACAGTGCAATGGCGATGATACCGGATCTGCGGGCCGCCGGACCCGCGAGGCCGGTTTGCAGATGGCGGTGGGCCACCTCGTCATAGCGGCCAAGCGCCCAGAAGCTGATCGAGGTGGCGACAAGCGCAAGGGCCCATTGTGTTGGTGAATATGACGTCAGTGTCTGGGTAAGCTGGTCGATATCCGGCAGGGTGACCCTATGGTGCAGCACATCAAGACAGGCAATCGCCACCACAAGCGGCAGGAGGATCCGCAAGAAACGGGGCAAACGCGATCGGCGCGTTGCGCTGTGGTTGCGAGAAATCGGAAACATCGGGCCCCAGATCGAACTATCAACATCGGAAGATCAGCGCCGAATGGTCAACGCCGTGTGATCGTCAAATAGCAGGATAGGGCAGTGGGATGTTCAGCCGGTTAATCCCCTGCGAAAAACGGGTCCAATGGCCAGATCCGGGCGGCTCGGGCGGTGTACCACGCTTCAAAGCCCAGCTTAGCAAGGGTTTTGACGACGCTGGATCCGCTCGGACAAAATAGCGTCAAATTTATTCAACGGAGGCAGCTCGACCCAAAAGACGCAATCCCAAAGGAACGGAGGCTTGCGGCTTTGGAGCCAAAACCCATATTCCTTGGCTTCGGATCAAGCGCCGCACCTGTTCAATGACTTGCGCAGCGCTGAGCATTGATTTTGGGTCAGCTTACGCGCTGGTGTCGAGGATCTGCTGTTTGGCCTCGCGCAACAGCTCTTCGCGTTTGGCGCGCACCTCGTCCGGGCTGACATGGCCGGTCAAATCTGCAGCAACCTTGCGCAGCACATCTTCAAATCCCGCTTCTTCCAGATCGGCTTTGATCACACTGCTGATGTAGCTCTCTGCATCGGCGCCGGTTTTGCCGAGGATCTCTGCCGCCCAGCTGCCCAGCAATTTGTTGCATCGGGCCTCAGCCTTGAACATCATTTCCTCGTCATGGGCGAATTTGTTTTCAAAGGCCTGTTCGCGGTTGTCAAATGTGGTCATCGTGCCCTCCGTTCGCTGCTATGGGGTGTCCTTTTAAGCTCTCGTCTGAATAATCATGCGGGTTGTCGCGTAATGTGCTGTGTTCTCAATCTGATATGTGAACCATAACGGCATTGCGCAAGAGGGGCGGCTGGGGTTTCGGCATCGCGCGTCAGCGTCAGCCATGGCAGGCGCGGTGGACAGCCAGGGCGTCGCGCAACGCGCTGCAGCACTGGTTTGGGCTGCATGCTTGCGACAACGGCCCCCTTGGCTTAAGAGGGCCGCAGTTGACGCGACGAGATTCCCGCTGGTTTCCTGAAAGGCTCCGCATGGCACGGCGTAAGAAGATTTACGAAGGCAAGGCAAAAACGCTCTATGAGGGGCCGGAGCCGGGCACGATCGTGCAATATTTCAAAGACGATGCCACAGCGTTTAACGCAGAAAAACGCGACGTGATCGAAGGCAAAGGCGTGCTCAACAATATTCTGAGCGAGTTCTTTATGCTGGGTCTCGGACAGATCGGCGTACCGACGCATTTCCTGAAGCGGTTGAACATGCGCGAGCAGCTGGTGCGCAGCTGTGAGATCATCCCGCTGGAAGTCATCGTGCGCAACCACGCAGCAGGCTCCATCTGCAAACGTTTGGGGCTGGAGGAGGGGACGCAACTGCCCCGGCCGATCGTAGAATATTGCTACAAGGATGACGCGCTTGGCGATCCTTTGGTCACCGAAGAGCATATCGCCGCATTCGGCTGGGCAAGCCAGCAGGATATGGATGACATCCTCAGCCTGGCGCTGCGGGTCAATGATTTCATGTCCGGCGTCATGCTGGCCGTCGGGATCAAGCTGGTTGATTTCAAAATTGAAATTGGTCGGATCTATGATGGCGATTTCCAGCGTCTGGTGATTGCAGATGAAATCAGCCCCGACAGCTGCCGCTTGTGGGATCAGAAGACCGGGCAGAAGCTCGACAAGGATGTGTTCCGCCGCGATCTCGGCAACCTGACTGACGCCTACAGCGAAGTGGCGCGCCGTCTGGGGGTGATGCCGACCAATCCGCCTGCGGCAGGCAAGCCGACGTTGGTGAACTAACGGAAACGTAATCTCAGATCCCGCCCCTGGTTTGGCGGGATTTTTGTTCTCAGTCCAAGGAAGTGGTCCGGCACGGCGCCGTACCAACGCAATCTCGAGGGAAAACACGATGAAAGCACGTGTGCATGTGATGCTGAAAAACGGAGTTCTGGATCCGCAAGGGGACGCGGTGCGCCACGCCCTTGGTGCCTTGGGCTTTGACCAGGTGGATGGCGTGCGCCAGGGAAAAGTGATTGATCTGGACCTGGCCGAAGGTGCTACCGAAGCCCAGGTCGCCGAGATGTGCGAGAAGCTGCTGGCCAACACCGTGATCGAATCCTACAGCATCGAGATGCAGGGATGAAGGCCGCGGTTGTTGTCTTCCCCGGATCCAATTGCGACCGCGACCTGGCGGTGGCTTTTGAACAGGCGGGCTGCGATGTGTCGATGGTCTGGCACAAGGAAACGGCGCTGCCTGATGGCGTCGATGTTGTCGGTGTGCCGGGCGGGTTTTCCTATGGCGACTATCTGCGCTGCGGTGCCATTGCCGCTCAGTCGCCGATCTGCAAAGCGGTGGTGGATCACGCCGATCGTGGCGGCTATGCCATCGGGGTGTGTAACGGCTTTCAGATCCTGACCGAAACAGGCGTGCTGCCAGGTGCGCTTCTGCGCAATGCAGGGCTGAAATACATCTGCCGGACCGTGGGCCTTCGGGTGGAAACCAGCAACAGTGCCTTCACCGAAGGTTACGCCAAGGGCGATGTGATCGATGTTCCGATTGCACATCATGATGGCAACTATTTTGCGGATGCGGACACCGTGGCTGCGCTGGAAGACCAGGATCGCATCGCGTTCCGCTATGTGGACAATCCCAATGGTTCGGTTGCGGATATCGCAGGCATCCTGTCTGACAACCGCCGTGTGCTGGGGATGATGCCCCATCCCGAGCGGGCCGCAGATGTGGGCCATGGTGGCACTGATGGGGTGGCAGTCTTCCGCGCACTTGCCGGGCTTGTCACTACCGCGTGACTTGTGGATGGGACAGGCTTTGCGGTAGATCTCAGCTATGACCGCAGCGCCTGACGATCCTGCAAGACGAGCCTCGCACCGCTCCCGCACGACATCCTGGCGGGTGCGGTTTTCTTTGGTCGTGCTGATGGCTGTCGCTGCGGTGACGGTCTGGGTTACCAACCGTGCGCTTACGCATCGTTTTACCGAAACCACGCGCAGCCGGGCAGAGCTGCGCCTGGCGCTTTATTCCGGCAACCTGGTCAGCGAATTGGGGCGCCACGCGATTGTGCCGCAGCTGCTGGCGCGCGATCAGGCGCTGATTGCGGCGTTGCAATCCAACGATTTTTCGCTGTCGACCCAGCGGCTGATTTCATTCGTTGAAGAAATCGGCGCCGCCTCCATCATGCTGATGGCGAGCGATGGGCGCACAGTTGCTGCGACCGACCGCAACCGTCTGGGCGAGAACCACCGCAATGCGGCCTACTTCGTGGATGCGCTGCGGGCAAAATCCACGGTTTTTTCGGTTATTGAACGAGAGGTCGGTGGCTATCGGTTCACCTATTCGCGCCGTATCGTTGACACAGCAGGCGTGCTGGGTGTGATTGTTGTCGAAGTCGACCTGCAAAAGTTCGAACGCGCCTGGGCGGGGATCTCTGACGCGGTGATGGTCAGCGACAGCACCGGGCAGATCATCCTGGCAACGGAATCCCGCTGGCGCGGCCTGTCCGAACGCGACGCGCTGGAGTTGCAGCCCCCGGACGGGGCCATCCAACGGGCCATTCGCGCGACCACCGATTGGACCGCGCTGCCAGCCGATGCCTATCTGCAGGGGGAGGCCGTGATGCGATTGGAATCGCGGATCCCGTTCCAGGGCTGGCGATTGACCTCTTTCACCACCTATGCGTCGATCCGCGAACGCGTGAACACCGTGCTGGCGCTCGAAATCATGGGATTCGCGATCCTTTTGGCGCTGGCGTTCTATGCGCTCAGCCGTCGCAGTGCCCTGCGTATGGCGCTGTTTCAACGAGAGTCGGCAGAGCTTCGCGTATTGAACGCCCGGCTCCAGCGGGAAATTGCCGAGCGTGAGCGCATGCAGGAGACGCTTGCAGTGGCGGAACAAAGCCTCGCGCAGAGCTCGAAGCTGGCCGCTTTGGGCGAGATGTCGGCTGCCGTCAGCCACGAGTTGAACCAGCCACTCGCGGCGATGAAAACCTATCTCGCTGGTGCGCGTCTGCTGTTGAACCGCAACCGTCCCGAAGAGGCGCTTGCCTCATTTGGCAGAATTGATGATTTGCTGGAGCGCATGGGCGCCATCACGCGGCAGCTGAAATCATACGCCCGCAAAGGCGGCGATGTGTTTAGCCCAGTAAACATGGGCGATGCGCTGACCTCCAGCCTGTCGATGATGGAGCCGCAACTGCGCCAACGACATGTGAAAATCTCCCGTATCCTGCCTGATCAGCCGGTGCTGGTGATGGGGGATCGGATGCGCATCGAGCAGGTGATGGTGAACCTGCTGCGCAACGCGTTGGATGCCACCAAAACGGTTGAAGATCCCCAGGTCGAAGTGCTGCTCGCAGCAGGCGAGACGGCGACCCTTTCGGTGCGCGACAACGGGGCAGGGATCAAGGATTTCGACAACCTGTTCGAGCCGTTTTACACCACCAAGCAGCCTGGCGACGGCGTGGGTTTGGGTCTTGCCATCTCTTCCGGTATCGTGAACGACCTAGGCGGACGGCTGACGGCCCGCAACGGTCAAAACGGCGGCGCCGTCTTTGAAATGCAATTGCCCATCCTCGCGGATGGGATCGAAGCGGCTGAGTGATCCCGCCGCAAAAGATGGAGGTCCCGCAAATGGCACAGGCCATGAAAATTGCGATCGTCGATGACGAACAGGATATGCGCCAATCGATCAGCCAGTGGTTGGCATTGTCTGGCTATGACACAGAGACCTTCGCCAGCGCCGAAGACGCCTTGAAGGTGCTGGGTCCGGACTACCCGGGGATTGTCATCTCTGACATCAAAATGCCAGGCATGGATGGAATGCAGTTTCTGAAGAAACTGATGGGCAATGACTCAGCGCTGCCGGTGATTATGATCACGGGCCATGGCGACGTGCCTATGGCGGTCGAAGCCATGCGTGTCGGCGCGTTTGATTTTCTGGAAAAACCGTTCAACCCGGATCGGATGTCGGAATTGGCAAAACGCGCGACCGGGGCCCGCCGTCTGACGTTGGACAACCGTGTCCTGCGGCGCGAACTGTCCGACGGCACCACCATCATGAAAAAACTGATCGGTTCCAGCCCAGTGATGGACCGCCTGCGCGAGGATATTCTGGATCTCGGTCAGGCGGACGGGCATGTGTTGATCGACGGGGAAACCGGCACCGGCAAGACCCTGGTGGCGCATGCGCTGCACGCTGTGGGCAGCCGGGCTGGGAAGAAATTCGTTCTGGTTTCCTGCGCGGCGCTCGAAGAAGAGGCGCTCTCCAAGCGGCTGTTTGGCCCGATGTTGCCAGAAGACAGCATGCTGCCCGCCATCGAAGAGGCCCGCGGCGGCACGTTGGTTCTTGAAGATATCGAGGCGTTGTCAGAACCGCTGCAGGCCAAGCTGCTCAGCGTGATCAACGAACAGGGCATACCAGGGGAGACCCGGATCGTAGCCATCTCCAACCTGCAAGAAGCAGGCAAGACCTGCGAAGATGTGTTGCGCCCGGATCTGTTTTACCGGCTGGCCGCCCTGAGTATCACCGTGCCGCCGCTGCGCCAACGCGGTGAGGATATTCTGACGCTGTTCACCCGCCTGTCAGAACAGTTTGCCGAGGAATATGGTTGCGACGCGCCACAGGTCAGCGCCCAGGAAGCCGCACAGCTGTTGCAGGCGCCATGGCCTGGCAATGTGCGCCAATTGATCAACATCGCCGAGCGCGCGGTGCTACAGTCGCGTCGCGGGTCTGGCACCATCGCCTCGCTATTGATGTCCGATCATGAAGAAATGCAGCCGGTGATGACAACCGAGGGCAAACCGCTCAAGGAATATGTCGAAGCGTTTGAACGGATGCTGATCGACAACACAATGCGGCGGCACAAGGGGTCGATTGCCAGTGTGATGGATGAATTGTGCCTGCCACGCCGGACCCTGAACGAGAAGATGGCCAAATATGGCCTGCAACGGTCGGACTACCTGTCCTGATATTTTGCGGCAGGTGCGGCTTGTGCCTTTGGGACGCTCCACCGCTGCGAAGCAGGTGGAGCGTTTTCATTTTTAAGAAATAATTAGCGATATGTCGTTTATTCTCGGCCGATTGCACATTCCCGCGGGTGCGGTGAAGAATGACCATTGTCATTACCTATCCACAGGTCTTATGCTGCAAGCACGGGGATAAGTCTGTTGAGACATCGTTCCCACACCATGAGATTCGCTGGCGCTGCTTTTGTCCGGCCAGACCCGAGAAAGCAGAACCAGACCGATTAGCCCCGCACTTTTGGGGCAGTGACCCACCTTCCGCTTGTCGGAGGGGATATAACAGGCAGGGCGCGGACAATCCCCCCTGTCGGAGAAGAAACGCGATGACGCGCGCGAGAGAGAACAGCAGACAGGCAGGAGGGCCGGAGCATCGTTCCGGGGCTAACCGCTGTACTGATCTGTTTAACCGCGCCGATCAATGCATCGCCCAGACAAGACACCACCCCAATCGTCAACCTCCGCCTGGTAACAGGCCGGACGCACGCGTGCGCGGTCGGTGCAACAAGGACACATGGCAAAGAAGATGCTTATCGATGCCACCCACGCGGAAGAAACCCGCGTTGTGGTGGTCGACGGAAACAAGGTCGAGGAGTTCGACTTTGAATCAGAAAACAAGCGGCAGCTTGCCGGTAATATCTATCTCGCAAAAGTAACTCGGGTCGAACCCTCGCTTCAGGCGGCTTTCGTCGATTATGGCGGCAACCGCCACGGGTTCCTGGCCTTTTCGGAAATTCATCCGGACTACTATCAGATCCCGGTCGCCGATCGCGAAGCTCTGATGGAAGAAGAACGCGCCTACGCAGAGGCGATGCGTGCGCGCGATGAGGAAGAAGAGGCCAAACCGGCCAAACGGACCCGCTCCCGGCGCAGCCGGACCAAAGCGGCAGACGTGAAATCCGCGGATGTTGTCGAGACCAAAGACGTCACCGCCGAAGGCGACGACGTCACTGTCTCCGATGCGCCTGCAGCGATCTCCGGGATGGAAACCATCGATCTGGCGACCGACGAGGGCGCGGATGCGGACAAGCTCGCAGATGTGCCAGAAGCGGCCGCTGCGGATGCAACAGGTGAGGCTGCTACAGAGGAAACACCTGCAGCACAGGTCGAGAACGCCAGTGATGACGCCGCTGATGATGCGGCGGATGCAGCCGAAGCTACCGATGGTGTCAGTGCAGACGCAGAGGCCAGCGAGGCGCCTGTTGAAGCATCCGACGAGACGCCCGCTGATGGAGAAGCTGCAGATCAGGCTGAACCCGCTGCAGCAGACGCAGACGCCGGTGATGCAACAGCATCAGCAACCCCGGCTGAGGCGGACGCGGATGCTGACGCCGAGGCTGATAACGGCGCCGACACAGACACAGCTGGCACCGATACAGAAACCGACGAGGATGACGCCACCTCGGCCCGTGCAGATGATGCTTCGGCCAAGGACAAGGATATCGAATCCGTTGCTGACGAAGACGACAGCGAGGATATCCGCCCGCCGCGCAAGCCGCGTCCCCGGCGCTACAAAATTCAGGAAGTCATCAAGGTCCGCCAGGTCCTGTTGGTGCAGGTCGTCAAGGAAGAGCGCGGCAACAAAGGCGCTGCACTGACCACCTATCTGTCGCTGGCAGGCCGCTACTGCGTGCTGATGCCGAACACCGCCCGCGGTGGTGGTATCTCCCGTAAGATCACCAATGCAGCCGACCGTAAAAAGCTCAAGGATATCGCGACCGAGTTGGACGTGCCGTCGGGCGCAGGGCTGATTGTCCGCACCGCTGGCGCCAAACGCACAAAATCCGAAATCAAACGCGACTATGAATATCTGCAGCGGATGTGGGAACAGATCCGCGAACTGACCCTGAAGTCCATCGCACCGGCGAAGATCTATGAGGAAGGCGACCTGATCAAACGGTCCATCCGCGATCTCTATAGCCGTGAGATTGACGAGGTGCTGGTGGAAGGCGACCGCGGCTACCGCATCGCCAAGGACTTCATGAAGATGATCATGCCGTCCCACGCCAAAAACGTGAAGCACTACCACGAGGCGTTGCCGCTGTTTGCGCGCTATCAGGTCGAAAGCTACCTGGCAGGGATGTTCAACCCGACGGTGCAGCTGAAATCGGGTGGCTATATCGTCATCGGCGTGACCGAGGCGCTGGTGGCCATCGATGTGAACTCTGGTCGGGCGACCAAAGAAGGCTCCATCGAAGAAACCGCGCTGAAAACCAACCTCGAAGCGGCCGAAGAGGTCGCGCGCCAATTGCGCCTGCGCGATTTGGCCGGTTTGATCGTGATCGATTTCATCGACATGGACGAGCGCAAGAACAACGCCGCCGTCGAAAAGCGGATGAAAGACAAGCTGAAAACCGACCGCGCCCGCATTCAGGTGGGCCGCATCTCTGGCTTCGGTTTGATGGAAATGTCGCGTCAGCGTCTGCGCCCCGGCATGATCGAGGCCACA
This sequence comes from Phaeobacter sp., assembly GCF_022825805.1. GTDB lineage: Bacteria > Pseudomonadota > Alphaproteobacteria > Rhodobacterales > Rhodobacteraceae > Phaeobacter. The sequence goes on along the minus strand of NZ_JAJDWC010000119.1, from coordinate 40,862 downwards.
ACCGCGCCATGTCCGCATTGCCACGGCACCGGCTTGATCCGCTCTGACGATTCGCTTGCTTTGTCGATCCTGCGTCAGATCGAAGAAGAAGGCACACGCCGTCGGTCCCGCGAGGTTCTGGTGCGTTGCCCGGTTGAGATCGCCAACTATCTGATGAACCAGAAGCGCGAGCACATCGCCCAGATCGAAACCCGCTATGGGCTTTCGGTCCGTATCGAAGGTGACCCGCATCTTGTGAGCCCTGACTTCACCATCGAGAAGTTCAAGACCGCATCGCGGGTTATCCCCGCGCCAAGCGCCGCGGTGGTATCCGCGGACACATCGATCATGGAGCAAGTTGACGCGGAAGAGGCCGATACCAGCGACGCCGATGAGGTCGCAGCGGACAGCGTCGCAGAGACCGAAACCGCTGAGGGTGACGGCGAGGGCAAGCCCAAACGCAAACGTCGCCGTCGGCGTCGTCGCAAGTCCTCCTCTGAGGGGGATGAGGCCGCGAAACAGGATGCAGGCGAGGCGTCTGACGAGGCGGGCGCTGCGGCTGGCAAAGAGGCCGGATCTGCGGATGCACCAGGTGATGATGCTGCGGTTGCTGCCGAGGCTGAGACCAAGGAAGACGCGCCAGACGCAGAGCCGAAAAAACGGACCCGCACCCGCACCAGAACGCGCAGCCGTCGCAAGAAAAGCGATGAGGCCGCAACAAGCGAGTCTGCAGCGACGGATCCGGCTCCGGAGGCGACCGAGGTGGTAACGTCCGAGAACACAGCAGAAGCGGCGGTTGAGCCTGTCACAGCTGAGGTGGAGGACAACACATCCGGTGCAGCTGCTGAGCAAACCGCCGAGCCGGAAGCGCAGGTGGCCGCCGAGACTGAGACGACGGCAGACGACGTGTCTGAGGCGGCTGCCGAGACGGTAGAAGAGGCTGGCCAGAGCGACGCAAGCGAGGCCGCTGAACCGATGACCGGCGAAGAGGCGAGGGTTGAAGCGTCCGCAGAGGAGACGGTTGAGGCATCAACGACTGAAGCCGAGACAGAGGCTGAAACTTCTGCCGAACCCGCGCCTGCACCAGAACCGGTGTTGGAAGCGGTCGCGGAGGAGCCTGAGCCTGCTCCCACAGAACCGCCCAAGCCAAAACGGCGCGGTTGGTGGTCCGTTGGAAGCTAACATTCAGAAAAAGCGGGCCCAGTGCCCGCTTTTTTCTTGGGCTGTAGCTCGATCGGACCTGATGCAAATCAAAACGCGGACAGAGCGGTCGTGGGTCTGACAAGGTGCAGGATAGGGGAGCGGGCACGAAATGGATCACACGCAGCATATGACCGATACGTCAGCGGGAACATCGTCGGATCAACTGCTATCGGACATTCTGGCCTGCGAGACCGCAGTTTGGCAGGCCCTCGTGGATGGTGACGCGGCAGCGGATGAGGCCGCGCTGCACCCAGATTTTCTGGGCGTTTACCCCAGCGGCTTTGCCACACGTCGGGACCACGTCGCACAGCTGCACACCGGGCCAACAGTTGCCACGTTTACAATCGAGGAGCCGCGTTTGCTGATGCTGTCCACAGACTGCGTGCTACTGGCCTATCGTGCGACATTCACCCGTGTTGCAAAACCTGACGCGGCTTTCGCCTCCAAAACGCAGGATGGGACATCCAGCGATACATCCGATGTCCTGACAGGTGCGATGTATGTTCGCTCGCTCTGGCAGCGCCATGATCGGCGATGGTTGAACATGTTCAGCCAGGACAGCGACGCCTTGCCCGAAGGTGCGGAGAACCATCTACCCTAATCCACGCGCCACGGATTCTGTGGCGGCCATGAGGGGCAGGGGAAGCACAAGCCCGCTCTTGCAGCAGTTTTCTGAAGGGCAACCGGGGCTTGGTCATAGCAAGCAGCCCCAAACCCGATGCGCAGATCTGCGCGTGGATCTATGAGGCAGCACTGCTTGCGGGCTTACGCGCCCTTGCGGATCAGATAGACCTGATGCTGTGCTTCCTCGCGGGTCGAAATCAGGTGATGCCCGGCTTCGTGACAGAAATGCGGAATGTCGACCAACGCGGCGGGATCGTCGGCCTGCACCTCCAGGACTTCGCCGATTGCGAGCGGTTTCAGGCGCTTGCGGGCCTTCAACACAGGGAGGGGGCACAGCAGGCCCAGGGCATCAAGGGTGTCATGGATCTCACTCATGGCTGATCAGATAAGCTGCTTGTTTCATCCTGTCCACAAGGATGTGACCGTCCGCCCCCGTGACCTTTGCGCGCCCCTGGTCTAAGTCTGGCGCATGTATGGATTTGAGATCATTGATGCAGGTTTGATTCCTGCCATGGTGGTTGCACTGCTGAGCGGTGTGATCAGCTTTTTGTCGCCGTGCGTCCTGCCGATTGTGCCGCCTTACCTCGCCTATATGAGCGGTGTGACCGTGGGCGAGATGGAAGGCACCGCAGCCGCCCGGCGCAAGGCGGTTGTTGCTGCGCTGTACTTTGTTCTGGGCCTGTCGACGGTGTTTTTGTTCCTTGGCTTCACCGCGTCGGCTATTGGGTCTGTGTTCTTGGCCTATCAGGATTGGCTGAACACGCTTGCTGGCATCTTGGTCATGATCTTTGGCGCGCATTTTGTCGGTGTCTACCGGATCGGTTTTCTGGACCGCGAGGCCCGGCTTGATGTGGGTGACCGCGGCGGCTCTGCCTTTGGCGCTTACGTGCTTGGACTGGCCTTTGCCTTTGGTTGGACTCCCTGCATTGGCCCGCAACTGGGGGCGATCCTGACACTTGCAGCATCAGAGGGTTCGATTGCACGTGGTACATCGTTGCTCGCGATTTATGCGGCCGGGCTTGGGATTCCGTTCCTGTTGTGTGCGGCGTTCCTGTCGCGACTCGGCGGGGTCATGGGCTGGATGAAACGCCATATGGAGCAGATCGAACGCGTCATGGGCCTGTTGCTCTGGACAGTTGGCCTGTTGATGCTGACCGGTGGTTTCTCCAGCTTTTCTTTCTGGCTGCTGGAAACATTCCCGGTTCTGGCCACGCTGGGCTAGGCAAGACCGCCTGTTCTGTGGCGGCATCCGCCGCAAGATAAACGCAAACATGGTAGGCCCTGTCAGGTAAATTCACCTGGCGGGGCTTACGCTTTTTGTGGTGAGCGGCTAGTCTGATCGGATCCAGACCCAGGCCAGCGGAACCCGCCGATTTGTCGATCAACCTTTCCCCAGAGCAGACCACGGATGCAGGCGAAACCGCCGCAACCGTCCGGCGGCGCAAGCTGTTTTACGTGCCTGGGTTTGATCCGTTTCATCCGCGCCGCTACCGCGAACTCTACCGCAAGGAAAGCGCCATCCAGGCCGAGATCAGCGGCTATCAGATCGCCCTGACGGCGCAGGCCCCTGAAAAGACTGGGTCAGATCCATCGACTTACGGCTGGCACTTGCGCGCCATGATCGAGGATCAGAGCATCGAAACCGACGTGGAGGTGCTGATCTGGTCTGATATCGTCAAGGAGAATATGACAGGCGGCATCACGCGGACCTACCTCCAGTTGCTGCGCACAGCCTGGCTTTATGCGCGGACCGGCACCTTTCAGCGGTTGATGTGGTTGCGAAAGGGGCCGGTGATTGCCGCACTCTATCCTGTTGTTGTGCTGCTGCTGCAAGCTTGCGCGGCGCTGGTCTGTGTTGTTGCGTTGCATGCGCTGTTTGACGTGGCCCTCCTGTCGGGTCTTGGGCTTGCCCTGGGGGAGGCGCCGGGGCCGAGCAGCTTGCTTGCTGTTGCAAGTTCCGCGGTGGCCTGGGCGGTTGATGCGTGGTTTGGATGGAAACTGTTGCAGGTGTTCAAAGCGTTGGACCGACATGTCTACGCCCATTATCTGATGCATGATTTCGCCTTCGCCGCCTCCCAGAACGGGGCTTATCCCGCAGCGCTGGAGCGCCGCATAGCCGAGTTTTCCGGCGAAATTGCAGCAGCGCTGAGCGAGCCGACATATGACGAGGTGCTTGTCGTTGGGCATTCCTCCGGGGCCTATATCGCGGTCAGCGCGGTTGCGGATGTCATGCGGATTTTGCCCCTGGGGCGTCAATCGGCACTGGGGCTTTTGACACTGGGGCAGGTGGTTCCGATGGTGTCGTTCCTGCCGGATGCGTATCGTCTGCGCCGGGACCTTCAGGATCTGTCTCACCGGTCGGATCTGTGCTGGGTGGATGTCTCCGCCCCCGGAGACGGCTGTTGCTTTGCACTGTGTGATCCTGTCGCGGTGAGTGGCGTGGCAGGCACGGGAACGCGTTGGCCGCTCGTGGTATCAGCAGCTTTCAGTCAGACCCTCAGCCCGGCCAAACAGGCCGCGCTGCGCTGGCGATTTTTCCGGCTTCATTTTCAGTACCTCTGTGCGTTCGACCAACCCGGTGATTATGATTTCTTCCAGATCACTGCAGGCCCCATGACACTGGAGGCCCGCTACAGGGATCGGGCGCCATCGCGCTCACGGATTGATGTCACAGCCTCAAAATTCACCGCTGTGGATCGATAGATGAAAGACGCAGATCATCCATCGAAACCTGGTGTTGGTGAGCGCGCTGCGGAGGTTGCGGCGCCCGCGCAGACGCCGTTTGAGCCGCCAAAGCCAAGATCGCGCGCGGATCGGGTGTCGCTTTGGCAGTATTTGCGGCTGTTTCGTGCAGATCTCCTCTCGGCGCAGCCATCCCGGCTTTATCGTGCGTGGATGGCAGAATTTCGAACGCCGTTTTTCCGCTCTTTTCTAGTCAATCAACCCGAACTTGTGGCGCGGGTGTTGAAGCAGGAACCGGAGGATTTCCCCAAATCCGACCGGATCACCGAAGGGCTGCGCCCCTTGCTGGGAAATTCTGTCTTTGTGACCAATGGGGCGATGTGGAAACGCCAGCGGCGGATCATCGACCCCGCCTTTGAAGGGGGGCGGTTGAAAGACACCTACCCAGCGATGCATGCGGCCGCGCAGGCGCTGGTCACACGGTTGCACGAGCGTGATCTGACCCAGCCGGTCGAGATGGAAGAGATGGCGTCCCATGTGGCGGCGGATGTGATCTTTCGCACGCTGTTTTCGATGCCGATTACCCATCATCTGGCGCGCGATGTGTTTCAGCGGTTTCGCAGCTATCAGCAGGCACAGCCGATTTTGAACCTGGCAGCCTTTGTCCGGTTGCCGCGCTGGGTGCCGCGCTTTCACACCCGTGATGCCAAACAAAACGCCACGCATCTGCGCCAGCTGATCCAGCAGCTCACAGAGCAGCGTATGGCAGAAATCGCATCGGGCACGGCGCCCGATGATCTCGCCACGAAGATCATGACAACCACGGATCCCGAAACTGGCGAAGGCTTTTCCGCCGATGAAATGGTCGATCAGGTGGCGATCTTTTTCCTTGCAGGTCATGAAACCAGCGCTGCAGCCCTGTCGTGGGCGCTGTATCTGCTGGCTTGCAGCCCCAAGTGGCAGGAGGCAGTCGCGGCCGAGGCTGCTGCTGCGGATCTTTCTGATTTTGCGGCGATATCACGCCTGCGGGCCACAAGAGATGTGTTCCGCGAGACGCTGCGGCTTTATCCGCCGGTGCCGATGATGGTGCGCGAGACAACCAGGGCCAAACGGTTTCGCAATCGAGAGGTGCCCAAACGCTCCCAGATCGTGCTGAGCCCGTGGCATCTGCACCGCCACGAGCGGCTGTGGGGCCGCCCGGATGTCTTTGATCCCGGACGCTGGCAAAGCGATAAGGCCAACGCCTGTCCGCAAGAGGCCTTCATTCCGTTTTCTGCAGGGCCGCGGGTCTGCACCGGTGCCGGTTTTGCGATGGTCGAAGGGGTTATGCTGTTGGCGATGATCCTGCGCCATTTCAGGGTCGAGGCAATCGAAGATCGCGTCCCGGTGCCTCAGGCGCATCTGACTGTGCGCTCTAAAAACGGGATTTGGCTGCGGCTGACCCCGCGCGATGCGACCTAAGCAAGCGCGCTGTTGAACCCAGAGCAGGGCCCTCAAATCTCCGGCTTCAAATCGCCATTTTACACAGCTTGTATCAAATCGCCTGTATCAAATCGCTTGTGTCAGATCATCCAGACGCTCTTGTAGCCGTCGCAACACGAATAGGCGGATCGCTGAGGCCAAGCCGCAATCCACTCCGCGGCTGGCGTCGATTTCCGCAGCAAGATCATTGATCGCCCGGTTGTCCTGGCTGGCGATTGCGCGAAACGCCTCCCAGAAATCATCTTCCAGTGACACAGAGGTACGGTGGCCACGCAGCGTGAGCGAACGTTTGCGCGGTCGAAGGCTCATCTGGCGGGCCCTGGTTCAATCATCTTGCTTGTGACCTTCAAGACGGCTGTCATCCTGGTCTTTGCGGGCTCTATCCAGCTGTTTGTCCGCTTTCTTGCGTCCAAAGGTGATCGCGTTCTGATCGGCCTGTGCCTTCTTATCGGCCTTGGCCTTGGTTTTTCGAAATTGGTTCAGGTTAATAATATCTGCCATATGATCAGCATACCGCCAGAGCGGTAAAATGCCAGTGCGCCGACCAAAAGAAAACGCGCCCGGCCGAATGGTCAGGCGCGTCATCGCAGATGTTTGTCAGATCAGCTCTTGGGGCCGATCATATCCTCTGGCCGCACCACTGCGTCAAAGGTTGCTTCATCCACAAATCCAAGCGCGATGGCTTCCTCTTTCAAGGTGGTGCCATTCTTGTGCGCGGTCTTGGCCACGGTGGTTGCGTTGTCATAGCCAATGGTCGGCGCCAGAGCGGTCACCAGCATCAGCGATTCCTTCATCAGCTTTTCGATGCGCGGCTCGTTGGCTTCGATGCCGTTCAGCATCCGCTCGGTAAAGCTGTCGGCTGCATCACCCAGCAGTTGGATCGACTGCAACAGGTTGTAGGACATCATCGGGTTGTAGACGTTCAACTCGAAATGGCCCTGCGAGCCTGCAAATTTGATCGCAGCATCGTTGCCCATCACATGGGCGGCCACTTGAGTCAGCGCCTCTGCTTGGGTTGGGTTCACCTTGCCCGGCATGATCGACGATCCCGGCTCGTTTTCCGGCAGGATCAGCTCGCCCAGGCCAGAACGCGGACCGGAGCCGAGGAAACGGATGTCATTTGCGATCTTGTAGCAGCTGCCAGCAATCGTCGCGAGCGCGCCCGACAGGAACACCATCGCGTCATGTGCGGCCAATGCTTCGAATTTGTTGGGCGCCGTGACAAAAGGCAGGCCGGTGATTTCGGCCATGTTTGCCGCCACCTCTTCGCCCCAGCCAGCTTGGGTGTTGAGCCCGGTGCCCACAGCCGTGCCGCCCTGTGCCAGCTCGTAGATGCCCGGCATTGCTGCCTCAACACGCGCAAGCCCCTGACGGATCTGATGGGCGTAGCCGCCAAACTCCTGGCCAAGTGTCAGTGGCGTTGCATCCTGGGTGTGGGTGCGGCCGATCTTGATGATGTCCTTGAACTGTTCGGCTTTCGCCTCCAGCCCCTCGGCCAATTTGGTCAGGCCGGGCACCAGGACGTCACGCACCGACATCGCGGTTGCGATATGCATCGCCGTCGGGAAGGTGTCGTTGGACGACTGTCCCATGTTGCAGTGATCGTTCGGGTGAACAGGATCCTTGGACCCGATCACACCGCCGAGGATTTCGATCGCACGGTTGGCGATGACCTCGTTGGAGTTCATGTTCGACTGCGTGCCCGAACCTGTCTGCCAGACAACCAGGGGGAAGTTGTCGTCGAACTTGCCTGCGACCACTTCGGATGCGGCCTGGATCACGGCATCGGCGATTTTCTCATCCAGTTTGCCCGACGCTTTGTTGGCCATGGCGCAGGCCTGTTTGATCACGCCGAGGGCACGGACAATGGCGACCGGCTGCTTTTCCCAGCCAATCGGGAAGTTCATGATCGAGCGCTGTGTCTGCGCACCCCAATATTTGTTGGAGGGAACTTCGAGCGGTCCGAAGCTGTCAGTTTCGGTGCGGGTGTCGGACATATGTCTCTCCGTCTGCTGTCTGCGGTGTCGATGTTGCAATATACTGTATGCGTCGGTATGCCGTTTAACCTGCAGCGCGCGGGCTGGCAATCACGCAGTTGTGCGCACAATAGCCATTCGCAACAGCGGGTACAGGGGCAATCTGTGCGATCAGAGCGGCGCGGCCCATTGCACAGTCGCAAAAGAACCTTAAATTGCAGCATATCAGTCAGTCCGTTTGTCCCAACAGGAGGCCGCCCGTCCATGCGCATCGATCACGCCCGCTTTGCGAGAGCTGTTGTCGCAGCACAGGCGCGCTTTGTCGCGGCCATCACTGTCGCTGTTCTGTCGCTGGTGATGACAACACAGGCGCGGGCCGCGGATATCGCGCCGTTTTTTGGATCTTACCAGGGCTCTCTGATTGTCCCACAGGCCGATGGCAGCCGGGAGCGGCGTGACGCCGCTGTGAAAATCGGCGCGGTAGAGGGGGGCGATGCGAACTTTTATGTGCAGTGGACCACCACATCGACCAAACCAGATGGGCGTAAGAAGACCAAATCCTATGCCGTGGAATTCACTCCGACGGATCGCATCGACATTTTTGCCGCCGCGATGAAGCGCAATGTCTTCGGCCATACCGTACAGTTGGATCCCATGAAGGGCGAGCCCTATGTTTGGGGGCGCATTAACAAGGATACGCTGACTGTGTTTTCGATGTTTGTGGGTCCGAACGGTGACTACGAAATTCAGCAGTATGACCGGACATTGGCCGAAGGCGGGTTGGAGTTGGTCTACTCCTCACATCGCAACGGCTACCCGTTGAAACGGGTTCAGACATTTTTGTCGCGTCAGTAATTTGTTAATAAATACCGCACCTTGCATGCGAATGTTAAAGTATTCTTTGCGTCGCGATAGACCAGCCTAAGCCACGCATGAAAGAACCCGGATAGATCGCTCCACCCGGGTTTTCGTCATACAAGCTGTGTCGGCTTATTTGCGGAAGCTGTCGAGCGACACCACATCGGCGTCTTTCTTGCTGCCTTGGTCTTCCGAAACCTCGATATCGATGTCGTCCGGGATATCCTCCAGCGCGACGGCGTCATCCTCCTCACCGTCGTCCGGCGATTCAAACCGCAGACCAAATTCAACGGATGGATCAACGAAGGTCTTGATCGCGTCATAGGGGATGTAGAGCGGCTCTGGCGCATCGCCGAAATTCAGCGTGATGGCAAACCCTTCGTCGCCCACATCGAGGTTGTCGAACCAATGCTGCATCACGACGGTCATCTCTCCCGGATAGCGATCGGACAGCCAATCGGCCAATTCTGCATCCGGGTGGGAGGTGTCGAAGGTGATGAAGAAATGATGGTTTCCGGGCAGCCCATCTTTGGCCACGCCGTCCAGAACCGAGCGGATCAGGCCACGCATGGCCGTATGCATCAGGTTTCCATAATCAATTTCGCCGGACATTCGTGCACCCTTGTTCGATTTAGCCTCAGAATACGGATTTATTTGGGAAACTAAAGGCCCGCTCCGTCTTTGATCATAAAATAATTGTCCGCTTGGGTCCGTCAAATTGGGCGAGCCCTGGGCTCAGACCAATGCATGCGCAACGACGCCCGCACCGGCCATGACGGCAAGCACGATGATCAGCTGACTGCGGCAAATTGCCATGACAGCGGGTGCCAGCAGAACCAGGCCAGCGGCGGTCGGATCGAGGCTAGACCACAGGGGCAGGGTCATGGAGCCGATGCCCGTATCAACCATCTGGGTTTCGGCGAAGATGACATGTTGCAGAAACCAGACCGACAGATTGAGGATAACGCCAACCACCGCAGCTGACACGCCCTGCAACGCGGCGGACAGGCGGGGCAGAGCTGCCAGGGATTCGATGTGTGGTGCGGCGAGGAAAATCCACAGAAAACAAGGGAGAAACGTGGCCCAAAGGGCGATGATCCCTGCCGCAACAGCCATTGCAGCGCTGCCCTCTGCAGCCCCGGCAAGCATGGCGACAAACTGTGTCACCAGGATCAGCGGGCCGGGTGTCGTTTCCGCCAAACCCAATGCGTCGATCATCTGGCCCGTGGTGATCCAGCCGAAATCGCTGACGACGGTCTGCGACATGTAGGCCAAGACCGCATAGGCACCGCCAAAGGAGATGACCGCGAGTTTGGCAAAGAACCAGCCAATATCTGCGAGCAGCGCGGGGCCGTATGCACTTAGCGTCAGGAGGGGCAGCAGCCACAATGTGGCCCAGATCAAAAGGGTTTGTATGCTTTGGCTGGATGTCGTCCGGCTCTTGGCGGCCGTTTGTCTGGCGACCTCCTGTGTGGGGGCTGCGTTGGCGTGATGCAGCGTTGTCGTGGTGGTGTTTTGATGCAGCAGTGCTTTTGTCAGGCCTGCCAGCAGGATCACAGCTGGGAACGGCAGATCAAACACAAACAGGGCAACAAAAGCCGCGGCAGCAAGAGCGTGGCTGACCGTACCGGTCAGCGCCTTGCGGGACAGTTTGTAAAGCGCCACAAAAACCAATGTAACGACAGCGGCTTTGATGCCGGAAAAGCCTTGCTGAATAATGTCTTGCGTGCCAAAGTGAATGTAGACAAAGGCCAGAGCTGCCACCACGCTCGCCCCCGGTAGGACGAACAGTAAACCGCCAATCAACCCGCCAGCCGCGCCTTTGATGCGCCAACCGGCGTAGGTGGCCAATTGCATGGCTTCGGGTCCGGGCAACATCATGCAGAATGACAGCGCGCGCAGAAACTCCGCTTCGCTTAGGACCGCTTGCTCCTCGACCAACACCCGATGCATCAGCGCGATCTGCGCAGCTGGTCCGCCAAAACTCAGCACGCCGATTGCCGCAAACATGCGCACCAATGCGCGATAGGACAAAGCAGGGGGCTGATCGGTCACAGCGGATCCTTTGGAGGGCTGGTCACAGGAGCAATTGACCAGGGTGGGCACGGGGGCAGCCCAGGGCGTCACCACCCCGCGGCTCGGGCGCACCATCACTGTGTTTGTGCCGGATGTGCAATAGAAAGCTGCTGGTCACCGCGGAATAATGCGACTGGTGTCAAGAGGGACAAGCCACTGTGTCCGCGATATGCCACCTGTGCCCGCGTTTGTAGATCCAGCGCCTGTGTTTCAGCTTTCGTTGCCCTGTGGGCGGGATGTTGCAGGTTCCACCCACTGCAGGCGTTCACCAGTCATGCAGATCGGCAGGCAGTCATCGGGCAGTTGGCCGAGTTGTTCAAACATCGTCATGTAATCGAAGTTGGACAGAAACTCCCGGATCTGGCCGTTCTCCAACCGCACCATCAATTGGCCGTAGTAGTCCAGGACCTGATCAGAATGGACGCCCCGGCCAGTCACATGCAAACGCACCGCACAGAGATCACCCTCGGTCACGCCGTGGGTTTTGGTGATGTCGATATCGACTAGCAGGTTGGCAAGCGTGTGAACGATCTCGGCATAGTCCTCTTCGGCGGAGATCGCCCCATGCAGCGGGCCGAAAATGGACAGCTCCGGATGAAAGGCGCCAGCGATACGGTTGTGGTCGCGTTTGACCCAAACGTCATAGAACCAGTTGAAGAGGTCATCGCTGTTTTTCATGGTGCTGAACTGCTCGGTGTCACTCATGCGGAAGTGTGGTTTTCGGCCACCGTTTGACAGAACACGGAGTTCACAAAAGGTTCAATCAAAAATCGTTAAATTTGAATAAAATGTTCCAAAGAGATGGGTTTTGCCGCCGCTCTGGTCGTGGGGGACGGTGAAAAAGCCGTAAAAATGATATGTAGACTTACTAAATTTGGGCGATCTGCACGAAATGCGCATTGGTTTAAGGGTTGTTTTTGCCCGTAAAATCAACGCGAAACTCTACAGTCTGGTGGTCAATTTGTAACCCGGTGCAAAGTAAAGTTTCGCCAGTGTTACGGGCGTCTGGCGCAGCCAGGTTGTGCGCTCTGCCGTGAAAACCGGCTCTCCGATTGGGCAGTCCAGAAACGCCGCCACGGTGTCATCTGCCTTGGTGGCGAGCAGGCTCAGCTCAAGGTTGGTGAACGGGACCTTTTGCACCAGCCAGTCGTTTGGGCCGACTTCGGAAAAATCCGCATCGTTCACGTCCGGCACGCTGTCTGGTACGATCCAGCGCACCTCATACTGAAATGGGGTGTTGTCCGCGAAATGCATACAGCGCAGATGGATGACCTCCTGCCGCGGTGGCAGGGACAGCCGGGCAGCCAGCCAGTCGGGCGCTACGGTACTCTGCTGTTCCACCAGCGCATAGCGGTAGGTTGCCCCAGTGCTGGTGATTTCGTCGCGGATCAGCGGAATGGCAAACTGCGCCTTGCGGATCGGCGTGTTCAGCACCCGCGTTCCGGATTTGCGCCGCCGCTCAATGAAGCCTTCTTCGGCCAATTCGCGCAGCGCCCGGTTGACGGTGGTGCGGGTGCTGGAGAACTCTTCCGCCAACTCTGTCTCCGTCGGCAGCAGGCTGTCCGGTGGCCAGATGCTGCCGTGGATTCGGTCCAGAACCACTTTCTTTATGTCCCGGTAGCTGAGGGTGGTGCGCGTTGGCTTCATGGGCCGGTGCTTTCTTCGCTTGGGTAGGGGGCTCTATAACGGGCACAACCGCGCCCGCCAACGGGGGATGATCACAGCACGGCCATCAGATTGCGCATTACGCCGCGATAGCGGTCAACGACCGCTGTGCGCGCCACATGACGGCCCTGCTGCACCATATGGCGACCTGCAGACCAGACATCTGTCACCACGCTATTGGGCGCGGCAAAGCATAGGCCATCCAGCACCTGTTCGTCGCGCAAACCGCACAATGCCGGGTGGTCGCGGTCCACTGCCATCAGATCCGCCCATTTGCCCACGGCAATTTCTCCGGTGTCGCGCCCCAGGGCCTGGGCGCCGCCGCGGGCTGATCCGCAGAATAGGGTTGTGCCAACCGACCCTTCACCGACCACCATCACCCCACGGGCCATATCGCGCAGGCGTTGGGAGTATTCGAGTGTGCTGAGTTCTTCGGTCAGTGAAATGCGGATATTGGAATCCGATCCGACGCCAAACTGCCCAACGGCCGTGATAAATTCAGGACCGTTGAAGGCGCCATCGCCCAGGTTCGCCTCTGTCACCGGGCAGAGCCCGGCAACCGCGCCGGATTGCGCCATGGCCAGGGTCTCGGCGCTGGTCATATGGGTCGCGTGGATCAGGCACCAACGATCATCCACTTCCACCTGGTCAAGCAGCCAGGCGACCGGCGACTGCCCATGATTGGCGGTGACATCGGCCACCTCCTGCAGCTGCTCGGCGATGTGGATGTGGACTGGTCCGGTTGGGACCGCCGCCAACAGTTCGGTGAGATCGCTTGGACGAATGGCGCGCAGCGAATGGGGGGCAATCCCCACCGCAGTGTCGGCAGGCGCATCAGGCAGGCTGCTGCGGCAGCGCGCCTGCAGCTCGAGATACCGGTCAAGTTCGTTGCCAAACCGCAGCTGCCCTCCGGCCAGCGGCTCTTGGTTCACGCCCGCGCAGGTATAAAGCACCGGCAGATGTGTCAGCCCGATGCCAACTTCGGACGCAGCCGCCAGAATGCGCTGGCTCAGCTCTGAGGGATCATCATAGGGCAGGCCGCCCGGCTGATGGTGGACGTAGTGGAATTCACCAACCGAGGCAAAGCCGGCCTCCAGCATTTCAACAAATGTAAGCGCGGCGATGGCTTCAATCTGCTCCGGCGCGAGCCGGTCCAGAAAACGATACATGATGTCGCGCCAGGTCCAGAAACTCTCCCGCCCTCTCGTTTTGACTTCGCTCATACCGGCCATGGCCCGCTGGAAGCTGTGGCTGTGCAGGTTGGCCAGGGCAGGCAGCAGGACGGGCACGCGATGATCGCCTGGCTGCACATCGCTGTCAGGGCAGATCTCCGAGATCCGACCGCCGGACAGGGTGATCCGCACATTATGGTGCCAGTGGTCGCCCAACAGGGCAGAGTCAGCGAAGAGGATCATGTGACTTCTCTTTTGTGTAGACAAAAACAATTAAAGAATATACCTGAAATCTAAAGCACACAATGCAGGAGTGTCCGGATATGGCAGGTTTTGTGGTCTATCATGGTGGTCCGATTGCCACGATGGCAGCTGGCGACACGCCGTATGGGCTGATGCAGGGGGCTGCATTGGTCGTCTGTGACGGGCGGATCCTTTGGGTTGGGGCCTTTGTGGATCTGCCTGAGCCGTATGCAGATGCGCAGCGCGTCGATCTGGAGGGGCGGCTGCTGACCCCGGCTTTGATCGACGCGCACACGCATATCGTTCATGGTGGTCACCGCGCCGCAGAGTTTGAGCTGCGTTTGAATGGTGCCTCCTACGAAGAGGTCGCCCGAGCAGGCGGAGGGATCCTGTCAACGGTGCAGGCCACACGTGCCGCCAGCGAAGAAGATCTGATCGCTCAGGCTTTGCCACGGCTTGATGCGATGATCGCCGAAGGCGTCACAACGCTGGAGGTCAAATCCGGCTACGGGCTTTCGATTGCGGCGGAATTGACCATGCTGCGCGCCGCGCGCAGATTGGCGCAGCTGCGTCCCGTGCGTATCGTGACCAGCTATTTGGCAGCGCATGCCGTCCCGCCGGAGTTTGCTGGACGGGCCGATGACTACATTGACCAGGTGGTGTTGCCCGGATTGCAGCAGGCCCATGACGAGGGGTTGGTTGATGCGGTGGACGGATTTTGTGAGGGCATTGCATTTTCCCTTGAGCAAATCGCCCGCGTGTTTGATCTGGCCCGTGATCTCGGACTGCCGGTCAAATTGCACGCTGAACAGCTGTCCAACTTGGGCGGGGCGCAGCTGGCTGCCAGCTATGGCGCGCTGTCTGTGGATCACTTGGAATATCTCGACGCCGACGGGGTGGCCGCACTTGCCGCCAGCGGCACCGTTGCCACGCTGTTGCCTGGTGCGTTCTACACCCTGCGGGAGACCTGCCTGCCGCCTGTGGACCTGTTGCGCAAACAGAATGTGGCGATGGCGCTGGCGACTGATTGCAATCCGGGCTCTGCGCCGCTCGCCTCGCTGCTGATGGCGATGAACATGGGTTGCACCCTGTTTCGGCTCACGCCGGAGGAAGCGCTGGCAGGCGTCACCCGCAACGCCGCCCAGGCCTTGGGGCTGTCGGATCTTGGCACGCTGGCGGCGGGCAATATTGCAGATCTTGCCATCTGGTCGGTCTTTCATCCGGCAGAGCTGGCCTATCGCATTGGGTTCAACCCTCTTCATCAACGCATTTTCGGAGACATAAAGTGACGGCTCTTATTCTTTGCCCTGGTCAGGTTACGCTGGAGCAGCTGGAGCGCGTGTATCGCGACGAATGCCCTGTGGTGTTGGACGATGACTGCCGCGCCGCGGTCGACGCCGCCGCTGCGCAGGTGGCAAAGGCCGCTGCCGCGACCGCCCCTGTCTATGGCGTCAACACCGGATTTGGCAAACTCGCCAGCGTCAAGATCGCACCGGAAGACACCGCAACGCTGCAGCGCAATTTGATCTTGTCCCATTGCTGCGGCGTCGGTCCAGCCATGCCGCGCGCCGTTGTGCGCCTGATGATGGTGTTGAAGCTGATCTCTTTTGGTCGCGGCGCATCCGGGGTGGGCTGGTCGCGCATCGCATTGTTGCAGGACATGCTCGCTGCCGGGGTGACCCCGGTTGTTCCGGCCAAAGGGTCGGTTGGGGCCTCCGGTGATCTCGCACCGCTGTCGCATATGACCGCCGCGATGATCGGCGAAGGCGAAGCAGAGTTTCAGGGCACGGTCATGCCCGCGGCAGAGGCGTTGAAGCAGGCAGGCCTGAGCCCGATCGAACTGGGCCCCAAAGAGGGTCTGGCCTTCATCAATGGCACCCAGTTTTCCACCGCCTATGCCCTGGCCGGGATGTTCGGCGCCTGGCGTGCGGCCTGCAACGCGCTGGTTGTCTCGGCCCTGTCCACTGACGCCATCATGGGATCGACCGCGCCGCTTCATCCGCAGATCCATGCGCTGCGCGGACATCAAGGTCAGATCGAAGCGGCCCAGGCCATGCGCAGCATCCTGTCTGGCTCTGCCATCCGCGAGAGCCACCGAGACGGCGACAGCCGGGTGCAGGATCCCTATTGCATCCGTTGCCAGCCGCAGGTCACGGGTGCTGCGATGGATGTGTTGCGCAAAGCCGCCGACACCCTGCTGATCGAAGCCAATGCAGCCACCGACAACCCATTGGTTCTGACAGAGGATGGCGCCATCGTCTCTGGCGGTAACTTTCATGCCGAACCCGTTGGATTTGCTGCGGATATGATGGCGCTTGCTCTGTCGGAAATCGGTGCCATTGCCCAGCGGCGGATCGCCTTGATGGTGGATCCGGCGCTTAGCCATGATTTGCCACCGTTCCTGACCCCCAAACCGGGCTTGAATTCCGGTCTGATGATCGCAGAGGTCACAACCGCCGCGCTGATGAGCGAGAACAAGCATCTCGCCAACCCCTGCGTGACGGACTCGACGCCCACCTCTGCCAACCAGGAAGATCATGTCTCCATGGCCGCACATGGTGCGCGGCGCCTGTCGGTTATGGTCGACAATCTCAACCATATTCTGGGCGTCGAATTGCTCTGCGCCGCGCAGGGCGTGGAGTTCCGTGCGCCGCTGTTGACCAGCCCCGCCTTGCAGGGGGTTCTGGCCCAGTTGCGGCAGCAGGTCCCGGCACTGGGCGACGACAGGTTCATGGCACCGGATCTTGATGCCGCGCATGATCTGGTGGCGTCAGGCACGCTGATGGGCTGCGTGAGCGCAGATCTGCCGGAGTTGTGGTGATGCAGGTTTTTGAATGTATCGAAGGCGATAGCCCGCTGATCTTGGGGCAGTCCCATGGCGGGACCTATGTGCCCACAGAGATCGCGGACCGGCTGAATGAGAATGGTCGGCAGCTTGCTGATACCGATTGGCACATCGCACAGCTGTATGACGGGCTGGTCGAGGATGTGACCATCGTGCGCTCCCATGTGCACCGCTATGTCGTGGATGCCAATCGCGACCCCGCTGGGGTTTCACTCTATCCGGGGCAGAACACCACCACATTGGTGCCGCAGACCGATTTTGATGGGCGACCGATGTGGCAACCCGGATTTGAACCCAATGCGGCAGAAACCGCAACGCTCTGCGAGGCGTATCACACGCCCTATCACGCAGCGCTAGAGGCCCAGATTGATCGGGTGAAGGCGCGCCACGGCTTTGCCATTCTCTATGATTGCCATTCCATTCGTGGCCGCATCCCGTTCCTGTTCGAGGGCCGATTGCCGGATTTCAGCATCGGCACCAATCTGGGCCAGACCTGTGATCCTGCGCTGGAACAGCTGGTGGCGCAGTACTGCGAACAGGCCGACGGCTATACATCCGTGATCAACGGCCGCTTCAAAGGGGGATGGACCACCCGTCACTATGGTCGCCCCGCATCCGGCGTGCATGCCATTCAGATGGAGCTCGCCCAGGCCACATATTGCGACGAACACCCGCCCTGGACCTATCGCCCCGAGCGCGCTGACCGGCTGCGCCAAACACTCGCCCGTATTCTCACCGATCTGCAGAACTGGAGACCCTCCGCATGAGTGATCCCCGCAAGAACACCCGTGATATCTTTCCGCCCACCGGCCCGGAGCTGACCACCAAACATTGGGTGACAGAGGCGCCGCTGCGCATGATGATGAACAACCTGCATCCCGATGTGGCGGAAAACCCGCATGAACTCGTGGTCTATGGCGGCATTGGTCGCGCCGCACGAACCTGGCAGGATTTCGACCAGATTGTCTCCAGCCTGAAAGAGCTGGACGAAGACCAGACATTGCTGGTGCAATCCGGCAAACCGGTGGGCGTGTTCCAGACGCATAAGGACGCGCCGCGCGTGCTGATCGCCAACTCCAATCTGGTGCCGCATTGGGCCAACTGGGATCATTTCAACGAGCTCGATAAAAAAGGGCTCATGATGTACGGCCAGATGACCGCTGGTTCCTGGATCTACATCGGCACCCAGGGCATTGTGCAGGGCACCTATGAAACCTTTGCCGAGGCAGGTCGCCAGCACTACGGCGGTGATCTGAGTGGCAAATGGATTCTCACCGGTGGTCTGGGTGGCATGGGGGGCGCGCAGCCTCTTGCGGCGGTGTTTGCCGGGGCCAGCTGCTTGGCGGTCGAATGCAACCCTGACAGCATCGATTTCCGCCTGCGCACCAAATATCTAGACGAAAAAGCCGAAACGCTGGACGAGGCGCTGGCGATGATCGAGCGGTGGACCGCTGCGGGGGAGGCGAAATCGGTCGGGCTTCTTGGCAACGCGGCAGAGATTTTCCCAGAGATCTATCGCCGGATGCAGGCGGGCGGTCTGCGGCCCGACATCGTGACAGACCAGACATCGGCCCATGATCCGATCAACGGCTATCTGCCTATCGGCTGGAGCATGGCGCAATGGCGCGAGGCCCGTGAACAGGACCCGAAACGGGTGGAACGCGAGGCTCGCATGGCCATGCGCACCCACGTCGAGGCCATGGTGGATTTCTGGAACGCGGGCGTACCAACCTTGGATTACGGCAACAACATCCGGCAGGTGGCCCAGGACGAAGGGTTCGAGAACGCCTTTGCCTTCCCGGGGTTTGTGCCTGCCTACATCCGCCCGCTGTTCTGCCGTGGCATTGGCCCGTTCCGCTGGGCCGCGCTGTCGGGCGATCCCGAGGATATCCGCAAGACAGACGCCAAAATGAAAGAGCTGTTCCCGGACAATCAGCATCTTCACCGCTGGCTTGACATGGCGCAGGAACGCATCGCGTTTCAGGGGCTGCCTGCGCGGATCTGCTGGATCGGTCTCGGCGACCGGCACAAGGCGGGACTGGCGTTCAACGAAATGGTGCGCAACGGCGAATTGTCTGCGCCCGTGGTGATCGGCCGTGATCATCTGGATTCTGGCTCTGTTGCGTCACCCAACCGCGAAACCGAGGCGATGAAAGATGGCTCTGACGCCGTGTCGGATTGGCCGCTGCTCAATGCGCTGTTGAACACCGCATCAGGTGCGACCTGGGTTTCGCTGCATCACGGTGGCGGTGTGGGCATGGGCTTTTCGCAGCATTCGGGCGTGGTCATTTGCTGTGACGGCACGGAAGATGCCGACCGGCGTATTGCGCGCGTGTTGTGGAACGATCCGGCCACCGGCGTGATGCGCCACGCTGATGCGGGCTATTACATCGCGCGCGATTGCGCCAAAGAGCACGATCTGAACCTGCCTGCCATTCTGTAAGGGCAGGGCGTCTTGTAGGGGCAGGGTGTCCCAGATCGCCAAATAGAGCATCAAGATCGGATCCGGGCCATAACGGTCCGGATCTTTCCGCGTTCATGGTGCTGCGGCAGCCCAGTAGGGGCGATCCAGCGCAAGCGGGACCAAACTGGGGCAGAGCAGTTAGACGAGAAGGTAGGGGAAAGTGCAGGTTTCTGTTGCCAGGTACCTGCGAACCCCGCCTAACGCGGCTAGGCGCTAGGGCTTAAAGTCGGTTCGACTCGGACTGCTTACGCAGCCAGAGCAACCGGAGCACGATTGTCGTTTGCAATTGTACTAGTTTCGCCGGTAACGGTGGCAGACAGCCGAGACAAAGCTAACTCCTTTAGACGTTCGTCGATCCTGTTTCGGCCCCCAGAACCTGAAAATATCCCCAAACGAAGGACACCCCAGTGGTGTTTTGGTGGAGCCGCCGGGTACCGCCCCCGGGTCCGATCCGCTTATTACGAGCGCGTTTATGTCCATAGTTCCGAAGAACAACCCCTATATATGCGCGCCGTTCGCGAAAGCAAAGAGGGGAACCGCCAAAGCGGTGGAATTCTGGTCTGTTTTCCGATGCCTGCGCAGGCTAGTGCGCCGAAGGCTCTGCTGGAGCCGGCTCTGATGCGCGCTTGGAGCGCGCCGCAAACACTGCAGCCGCCAGCGCGCGGGTTTCTTCCTCCAGCGCGCTCAGGCCTTCGACGGCGGCGGTGCCGTCACCTGCCTCGATCGCATCCGCAATCCGGCTGTGCAGCGCAAGAATGATCTGGCGGTCCCGGGCGGTGAAAGTGATCATATTCATCAGCGGCTGCATCGCCTCAACAGCGCCAGCCAATTGATAGGACAACACCGGGTTGCCCGCGCCATCGACCAACGCCCGGTGAAACGCCACATCCGACGCACAAAAAGCCTCATCGGTCAGCCCAGGCTGCCCCTGGCGAAAAATCTCCGCCCGCATGGTGGCCAATTGATCCGCATTGCGCCGAGACGCCGACAATGGCGCACAGGCCCGCTCCAGCGCGTAACGGGCTTCGCAGGCGGTATCGAAACTCACGGCATTCATGCTCAGCAGCAGAGTGGAGGTGGTGATCTGCTGCGAATAGGCGTCTTCGTAGTTCAAACGGTTCACAAAAGCGCCCCCCGTTGCCCCCCTCTGGGTGCGGATCAGCGATTGCGCGGCCAGTCGTTTCAGCGCCTCGCGCACGGTGGGACGGGACACTTGAAACTGATCGGACAGTTCGGTTTCCGACGGCAGCCGTTCGTCGACAATCAAGTCACCGGCCACTATCGCATCGCGGATGGCCTGGGCAATTTGGGCAGAAAGATCCGCCGCGCTGTTGGGATCGAGCTTCATGACGTGGGTCCGCAATTGCAAAAATCATTTGTCAGACATTTAAAAGTCTGACATTTCCTTCTTAAGAGTTGAGTCGGCCCAGAACAAGCCGCTCATGCTGGTAACCGCATCCGCAACCGACCTCACAGACGGAGCCGCAGATGAAAACACTTCTCGCTCAAAAGATCCGCCTGATGCATGGCTGGCACTGGCTGGGACTGTTTTCCGGTATCCTGGCCTGCTGGCTGGTGCTGTATCTGATGGCGGTACCGCAGGAGATGCGGGATTTCAGCCGCGTCTATGGCGCTGATTTCTGGCGCGACCTTTGCACCATGACCCCGGATGCGGCGGGCTATCTGCGTGTTGTGTTGATGTGGGCGCTGATGTCGGCGGCGATGATGGCGCCGACCGCGCTGCCTGCTTTTGCCACCTATGATGATCTTAGCCATGCGGCACCAGACACGCGGTTTTGGGATCTGGTCGGTGGCTATCTGCTGGTCTGGTTCGTCTTTTCACTGGTCGCGGCGGGTTTGCAGATGCTGCT
The DNA here is from genome assembly GCF_022825805.1 of Phaeobacter sp. Classification (GTDB taxonomy): domain Bacteria; phylum Pseudomonadota; class Alphaproteobacteria; order Rhodobacterales; family Rhodobacteraceae; genus Phaeobacter. The sequence continues at coordinate 19,722 of NZ_JAJDWC010000119.1, read as the reverse complement.
GTTTGGATTGGGGCTGATTTCGGCGTTTGGTGACAGTCTTTCAGCGGGGCTGAGTGCGGGTCTGCTGCTGATCGCAGGGCTCTATCAGTTCTCCGATGCCAAAGAAGCCTGTCTCAGCAAATGTCGCCGCCCGCTGGTGTTCTTCATGCAGCATTGGGATGAGGGCGCGTTCCGCAATGGGCTGCGTCTTGGGCTGGTGTGTCTGGGCTGCTGTTGGGCGCTGATGCTGCTCGCCTTCGTTGGTGGCGTCATGAACGTGGCCTTCATGGGGCTCGCCACGCTGATTATGGCTTTCGAAAAACTGCCCGATCTGGGCCGCTACCTGACGCGGCCCTTGGGTGTTGTGTTGCTGGGCTGGTCCGCCTGGATCGGCCTCACATTGATCTGAGATCACAAAGGGAGAATGTAAAATGGCTTTGGATGCTGCTGTTGGCACGGTGCCTTGGACCATCAAGGGCGAACTGATCCTGAACTGCAATTGCACGGTGTTTTGCCCCTGCGTTGTGTCGCTGGGCCAGCACCCACCGACCGAAGGCCACTGTCAGGCCTGGGCCGGGGTGCGCATTGATGAGGGACAATACGGTGACGAAGACCTGTCGGGTTTGAACGTCGGGCTGTTCCTTGAAATTCCGGGCAACATGGGCCGCGGTAACTGGAAAGCGGCGGCCTTCATCGACGAGCGCGCCTCTGAGGCGGCGTATGATGGGTTGGTCAACATCTTCTCCGGTGCCGCTCGCGGCACCACTGGTCTGTTCTCGCTTCTGGTCAGCGAATTCCTCGGCGCCGAGCGCGCGCCTGTGGTGTTTGAAACCGAAGGCAAGGAACGCCGCCTGATGGTGGGCAAGAAGATCCAAGGCGCCGTTGTTCCTGTCGAAGGCAAGGATGGCAAGGACATCGTTGTCAGCAACACCGAATATTGGATGGGCCCGGACATCACCGTTGCCAAAGCCACCAAAGGCCGTGTGCGCGCTTTTGGTCGGGTGTGGGACTTTGAAAACCGTTCCGCTGAAATCTGCCAGATCGACTGGCATGGTCCGCGCTGAGAAAGGGCACTAAATGGCGACCATTTTCCCGTCGCGCCGGGTGCGGCGCACGCCGTTTTCCGCCGGGGTCGAGGCCGCAGGCATGTCGGTTTGTACGGTTTACAACCGGATGATCCTGCCGTCGGTCTTTGCCAGCCAGGAGGAAGACTACCACCACCTGAAGGCCCATGTGCAGGTCTGGGATGTCTCCTGTGAACGGCAGATTGCCGTCCAGGGGCCGGACGCGCGGCGGTTGCTGGATATGATCAGCCCCCGTGATCTCGACAAGATGGCAGTGGATCAGTGCTACTACATGCCGGCCATCGACCGGGATGGCGGGATGCTGAACGATCCCGTCTTGGTCAAGCTGGCGGATGATCACTATTGGATCTCGGTCGCAGACAGCGACTACATCCAGTATGTTCTGGGCGTGGCAGATACGCTGGCGCTGGATGTGCGCGTCTGGGAGCCGGACGTCAGCCCCTTGGGGGTGCAGGGACCGAAATCGGATGCGTTGATGGCCCGCGTCTTTGGCGAAGAGGTCCGCGACATCCGGTTTTTCCGCTACAAACGACTGGCCTTTGAAGACACCAGTTTTGTGGTGGCGCGCTCTGGGTACTCCAGGCAAGGCGGGTTCGAAATCTACGTCGAGGGCAGCGATTATGGCATGCCGCTCTGGGATGCGCTGATGCGCGCTGGCGAAGATCTGGAGGTGCGCGCCGGCTGCCCATCCACGATGGAGCGTGTGGAGGGTGGTTTGCTCAGCTACGGCAATGACATGACCCGCGACAACACGCCCTACGAATGTGGTCTGGGCAAATTCGTCAATTCCCCGCGCGACTACATCGGTAAGGCGGGTCTGGCCGCGCGCCGCGATCCCATACAGCAGATCCGCCCGGTTGAAATCGCCGGAGAGATCCCCCCGATCACCGCGCCCTGGCCGTTGTTGGCTGATGGCAAAACGGTCGGGCAGGTGACCACCGCAACATGGTCGCCCGACTTTAAAACAAACGTCTCCATCGCCATGGTCGCGCGTTCCCATTGGGATGCGGGCACCAAGCTGGAGGTGGACACACCGGACGGCCTGCGGGCGGCGACGGTACATGCGAAATTCTGGAAATAAGGGAGAGATGGGATGTTCAACGCACTGGTCGTGAACAAGGACGAAGAAAGCGGCAAGACCTCCGCCGCGGTGGAGCAGCTGAGCGTCGATCAACTGCCCGAGGGCGAAGTGACCGTCGCGGTCGATTTCTCCACCGTCAACTACAAGGACGGGCTCTGCATTGGTCCCGGCGGCGGTCTGGTGCGCAAGTACCCGCATGTGCCGGGTATCGATTTTGCGGGCACCGTCGAGGCGTCTTCGGATGATCGTTACAAGGCAGGCGACAAAGTTGTGCTGACCGGCTGGCGCGTCGGCGAAGCCCATTGGGGTGGCTACGCGCAAAAGGCGCGGGTAAAGGCCGATTGGCTGGTGCCTTTGCCCGATGGCATCGACACCCGTCAGGCCATGGCCGTCGGCACCGCAGGTTTCACAGCTATGCTGGCGGTGATGGCGTTGGAAGATCACGGGCTGACACCCGGCAGCGGCCCGGTGCTGGTGACTGGTGCGGCCGGCGGTGTGGGCTCTGTGGCCACCGCCATTCTGGCAAATCTCGGCCATGAGGTTGCGGCAGTGACCGGGCGCCCAGAAACTGCAGATTATCTGACCGGTCTGGGCGCAACCCAGATAGTGGCGCGCGGTGACATCAATGAAACCGTGAAACGTCCGCTCGAGAGCGAGACCTGGTCTGGCTGTGTCGATGCCGTAGGCGGTGACATGCTGGCGCGGGTGCTCGGCCAGATGAAATATGGCGCGTCGGTTTCTGCCGTTGGCCTGGCCGGGGGCGCAGGGCTGCCTGCAACTGTGATCCCGTTCCTTCTGCGCGGCGTTAACCTGCTGGGCATCGACAGCGTGATGCAGCCCTATGACAACCGGCTGCGCGCCTGGCAGCGGATCGCCAAGGATCTGCCGATGGACAAGCTGGAGGCCATGGTGCAACCGGCAAACCTGTCGGATCTGCCGCAACTGGGCAAAGACATCCTGAAGGGTCAGGTGCAGGGCCGTGTGGTCGTGGACGTGAACGCCTGATCAAACCCATCGTCTCTGCCCGTCGGGCAAAGCAGGGAAAAGCGCGCCATTTTGGTGCGCTTTTTTCGTGTCAGACGTTGTGGCATTCAGCCCAGCAACCTGCATGCGCCAAAAGGTGCCACAACTCCGCCGCCACCGTCCTGCCGGGCCAAGCTGCCGCGGCTGCGTGCTTGACCAATCCGGTTGGGCACGGCACTGATTTCAGGAGCAAAATGAACGGAGTGACCATGGCCCTCGATATCGATTTTGTCCGCAGCCAATTCCCGGCTTTCCAAGCAGACAGTCTGCAGGGGCAGGCCTTCTTTGAAAACGCGGGCGGGTCTTACACCTGCCAGCAGGTGATCGACCGGCTGACCCGCTATTATGTCGAGCGCAAGGTGCAGCCCTATGCACCCTATGAGGCCTCGCGCCTGGCAGGGGCTGAAATGGATGAGGCGCGGGATCGTCTGGCGGCTTTGATGGGGGTGGCGAGCGAGGAGGTCAGCTTTGGTCCGTCGACGACGCAAAACACCTATGTCCTCGCCCAAGCTTTTCGCAAATTCATGAAGCCCGGCGAAGCGATCATCGTGACCAATCAGGATCACGAGGCCAACACCGGCCCATGGCGGCGGCTCGCTGAGGATGGCATCGAAATTCGCGAATGGACCGTGGATCCGCAAACCGGGCATCTGGAGACGGAGACGCTGGAAAATCTGCTCGACGAAAATGTGCGGCTCGTCTGTTTTCCGCATTGCTCCAACGTGGTGGCAGAGTTGAACCCGGTCACCGAAATCACTGCACTGGCTCACGCGGCTGGGGCCTTTGTCTGTGTCGATGGCGTGTCTTATGCACCGCATGGCCTGCCAAATGTGGGCGAGCTGGGGCCGGATATCTATCTGTTTTCGGCCTATAAAACCTATGGCCCGCATCAGGGGGTCATGGTGATCCGATCGGCTCTGGGCGCACTGCTGCCCAATCAGGGCCATGTGTTCAACGGTGATGTGCTTTACAAAACGCTTCACCCCAGCCGGGCCGGATCACGCCCAGATTGCCGCCAGCGCAGGCATGGCGGATTACATCGATGCGCTGGCGCAGCATCACGGTGGACCGTCCGGCGGGCAGGCCGATCAGGGCGCGTTCGTGCATGATCTGATGCGCGCCCATGAAATCGAGCTGCTGCAACCGCTTCTGGATGCTGTCAGCGACCGCAACGACATGCGTTTGATTGGTCCGTCAGATGCAACCCGGCGCGCGCCAACCGTTGCGGTTGCCCTTGATCGACCGGGCCGTGAGGTGGCGGCAGATCTGGCACCCCATGGCATCATGGCCGGTGGTGGTGACTTTTACGCAGGTCGCGCACTCAGCGCGATGGGAGTGGCGCCGCACAACGGTGTCCTCCGGCTGAGTTTCACGCATTACACCACCAAAAATGAGGTGACACGCCTGATCGAGGCCCTAGATCAGGTCGTGTAAATCACCTGACCTAACTATCTGATCCAAGGGCTCCGATCATCCATGACCCACGCTATGCCTGCTGATGCACCCGTACTCTGGTGGATACGGCGCGATTTGCGCTTGGCAGATAACCCCGCGCTTGATGCTGCGCTGAAGGCAGCACAGGCAACAGGCGCACCCGTCATCCCGGTGTTCATCTTCGATCAGGAAGACGAAGCCCTTGGGGCAGCGCCCCGGTTCCGTCTGGGCTTGGGGCTGGAGCACCTGCAGGGGCGGTTGCGCGCGATGGGCTCGGATCTGATCTTGCGCCGAGGCGAGGCCGCAGCCGAGCTGGATGATGTGATCGCGCAGACCGGGGCTGGCGCCGTGCATTGGTCGCGCGCTTATGACCCCAAAAGCATCGAGCGGGACACGGCCATCAAAGAGGCGTTGAAAGCGCGCGGCCTGCACGCGCAATCCCATGCAGGTCATCTGCTGTTTGAACCCTGGACCGTCGCGACCAAAACCGGCGGCATGTATCGCGTCTACTCACCGTTCTGGAAAGCGGTTCGCACGCGTGACGTCGCAGAACTGATCCCCGCGCCGACGCATATTCCGGCCCCCGCCACCTGGCCCAGCAGCGCGCAGCTGTCGGACTGGAACCTGGCCGCGCGGATGAACCGTGGTGCCGCCATCGTGGCGCAGCACTGCCGCGTCGGCGAAGAGGCCGCAGAGGCGCGATTGCGCGATTTCATCGACAGCCGGGTTGCGCATTACGCAACGGCGCGCGATCTGCCCGCTGTTGATGCCACCTCGGGCCTCTCTGAAAACCTCGCTTGGGGTGAAATCAGCCCGCGCCGTATCTGGCATATGGGGGTTGCAGCCATGGAGGGCAGTGCCGCCGCCGGGGCAGAGACCTTTCTGAAAGAAATCGTCTGGCGCGAATTTGCCTACCACCTGATGTTCCACACACCGCATATCCTGACCACCAGTTGGCGCCCCGAATGGGAGAGCTTTTCCTGGTCCGACGGCGCGACAGAACCGCTTTTGGCCTGGAAACAGGGGCGCACTGGTTTTCGCTTTGTCGATGCGGCCATGCGGGAAATGTATGTGACCGGCAAGATGCACAATCGCGCCCGGATGATCGTGGCGAGCCTGCTGACCAAACATATGCTCACCGATTGGCGCATTGGTCAGAAATGGTTCGAAGAGTGCCTGGTCGATTGGGATCCCGCCTCCAACGCCATGGGCTGGCAATGGGTTGCCGGGTCCGGGCCAGATGCCTCGCCGTTTTTCCGGGTGTTCAATCCCGATGGGCAGTTGGACAAATTCGACCCCAAAGGGGTCTATCAGGCGATGTGGATCGCCGAGGGCCAGCGCAATCCACCATCAAAGGCGCTGCAGTTCTATGAGGCCATGCCGCGCAGTTGGGATCTGTCACCGGATATGGCGCGGCCACGTCCGGTTCTGGATCTCAAAGCAGGGCGGGAACGGGCGCTGGAGGCCTATAGCGCGCGGGACAAAGGCGCGGCATAACCTCAACCGTGCTGGTTCCCAACTCTGCCAGTCCCCAAGCCTGCCAGTCATCACGGCTGCAATGCAGCGCAGCCCTGTCAGGTGGCTGCGTTTCGCAGTGCCATGTCGCACGTTCATCCGCCACTTAAGTCGGGTGTATCGACAGGTCTCTTGTCAGAAACATCTGAAATGGCCTAACCTTTTTGCAACTGGTCCCTGGGGGAGGGGACGGGGGGAGGAAGCTATGCTGCTGACAAGCACAGAAGGTCAAACCGGTCTGCCGCGGTACTTCGCGAAGATCTTCAACCAGATTCAGGCGCTCGAGGTTGGCCAATTGGACATCCACCTGCCGGATGGCCGGGTGTTTCGCGTCAATGGGGCGGCGCCTGGCCCGATTGCCGATCTGAAAATCCACAATCCGGATTGTTTTGCCCGTTTGATCCGCGAAGGCGACCTGGGTTTTTCCAACGCCTATCTTGACGGCTGGTGGAGCACCTCGGATCTGATGGCGTTCATGGATCTGGTCCATCTGGGCTATGAACCGGTTTACGATGACTTCCCCGGCCGCGGCTTGATCCGGGCGTATGAACAGTTCCGCTTCTGGCTGCAACGCAATCACCGCGCCCAGGCGAAGGCCAATATCTCTTATCACTATGATCTGGGGAACGACTTCTACGGGCTGTGGCTGGATGAGACGATGACCTATTCCAGCGCTTTGTTTTCCGGGTCCGAACAAAGTCTGGAGGCGGCCCAAACCGCAAAATATTCCTCCATGGTGGACCAGATGGGGGTAAAGCCCGGTGATCATGTGCTGGAGGTCGGCTGCGGCTGGGGCGGGTTTGCCGAATACGCGGCCTCGCAGCGCGGGCTGAAGGTCACGGGTCTGACCATCAGCGAAGAGCAGTTGAAGTTTGCGCGACAAAGAATTGAAAAAGCAGGCCTTTCCGATCAGGTCGAGCTGCGGTTGCAGGATTATCGCGACTGCAAAGGGCAGTTCGATGGGATCGCATCAATCGAGATGTTCGAAGCTGTCGGCCAGAAATACTGGCCTGTGTATTTCGACATGATCCGCGACCGGCTGCGCCCAGGTGCGCGCGCCACATTGCAGATCATCACTGTCGGCGATCACCGCTGGGAGGTGTATCAGCGCAGCGTCGATTTCATCCAGAAACACATCTTCCCCGGTGGTATGTTGCCCGCGCCCAAAGTGCTGGGCGAGGAAATTGAACGGGCAGGGCTCAGACAGGTGTCGTCGATTGAATTTGGGGACAGCTACGACCAGACCCTGCGCATGTGGCATACCAGTTTCAATGACCGTTGGGATGAGGTGCAAGCGCTTGGCTTTGACGACCGGTTCAGAAAGATGTGGAACTATTACCTCACGTCCTGCGCTGCCGCCTTCCGCTCGGGCAGCTGCGATGTGACACAGGTGACAGTGGCGCACCGCTGATCTGCCATAACCGCGCCGCATTGCTGTGATCCTGTGCGACCATCCGCACTGTAGCACTGTCGACCGGACCACAAAGGCGAGCGACAGGATCGTGCCACAAAATCGCGCCAGAAGATCGCACCATGAGAAAGGGGCCCATATGCCGACTGCTGCCAGATTGATTGCCGCCATCGCCATGGCTCTTGTGGCGACAGGGGTTTCCTATCTGATCATGCCGTTGTTGCCCGATGGCACTGCCTTTGGCTATTTCGTGCCACTGAACGCCGGGCTTGGAGCGTCGATTGGCTGGCTCTGGGTCGGGCGTCAAACCGGGCTCGGTCTTGTCAATGCGGTCAACAATGGTCTGACTGGCGCCGCGCTTTTGGTCCTTTGGGGCCTGTTTTTTCAGGGCGCTTGGGAAATGTTCCGCCTTGCCATGCGGAACCGATACGATGGTCCTTTTGAGGCGCTTTCGGCCATTTTTGTCATCGCATTGGATTTCTTTTTCGTGATGGCGGTGCCACATGTATTGCTGGCGCTGGCAATCGGCGGCGTGTTGACCGCATTATTGGCGGAAAACGCCGCGCGACGCTGGCGATAGCGAAATCTGCTAGACGGGACTGCACATTGGTCGATCTTTTTGTTTACGGCACGCTGCGGCATGTGCCGCTTCTTGAGTTGATCCTTGGCCGCTCGGGTGCGGATCTGGATGTGCAGGCGGCGGCATTGCCGGGTCACGGAGCCTTTGCGGTGGTGGACCAGCCGTTCCCCGCGATTGAGCCGCGCGCCGACCACAGCGCGCCGGGGCTGCTGCTGCGTGGGCTCAGCGATGACGATATGGCTGCGTTGAACTTCTATGAAGGCGGGTTTGACTACACGCTGCGGCGGATGACCGTCACGCTTGACGATGGTGAACAGGCGCCTGCGGATGTCTATTTCCCCGAACCCGGACTGTGGCCAACAGGAGAGGTCTGGGATTTTCCGGCCTGGCAAACAAAATGGGGGGCCTTATCAGTCCGCGCCGCCGAGGAGGTGATGTCCTATCGTGGCCGCCTTACCGCTGCCGAGGTTGCAGAGCGCTTTCGCGCGATCCGCATTCGGGCCGCCGCCTGGCTTGCAGCTCAGGACAGACCGGGCAACGCGGATCGGGATCTCTCCCGCGATGTGGTGGTGCACAACCACAAACGGGCCTATGTGAATTTCTTCGCGATGGAAGAAATGGATCTGCAGTTCCGCCGTTACGACGGCACGCTCAGCGAGGTGGTGAACCGTGGGGCTGCACTGGTGGGGCAAGCCGCCGTGGTCTTGCCCTATGATCCGCGCCGCGATCAGGTCCTCTTGATCGAACAGTTTCGCGCCGCGACCTTCATCGCCGGATGCACCACCCCCTGGATGTGGGAGCCGATTGCCGGTCTCATCGATCCGGGCGAAACACCCCAGCAGGCCGCCCACCGCGAGGCGATGGAGGAGGCGGGGCTGCGGTTGCAAACCCTGGAACCTGTGGGCCAGACCTATCCCTCCAGCGGCGCGTCCGGTGAATTTTTGCACGTCTTCGTCGGCATCTGTGATCTCGACCAACCTGCAGGCGGTGGTGGTCTTGCCAGCGAGGCAGAGGATATTCGCAGCCAGATCATCGGCTTTGATGATCTGATGGCCGGGGTCGATGCTCAGATCTATCAGGATCTGCCCCTGGTGACCGCAGCCCTCTGGCTGGCGCGCCACCGCGACCGGCTGCGCGCCGCCCACACCTAACCGAAAACAGCAAGCCACGGAGATGGCTTGTGAAACATGCGTCCCTTGGCTACACCTCTGGGGACTGATCGAAAGGGATACCATGCGTATTGCACATGATCTGGCCGATGCGATTGGCCAAACGCCTCTGATCCGCCTGAACCGCGTGAGCGAGGAAACCGGATGCGAAATCCTCGGCAAGGCCGAATTCATGAACCCAGGCCAATCCGTTAAGGACCGGGCCGCGCTCTACATCATCAAGGATGCGATTGCGCGTGGGGAACTGAAACCCGGCGGCACCATCGTCGAAGGCACCGCTGGCAATACCGGGATTGGCCTGGCGCTGGTTGGGGCCTCCATGGGGTTCAAGACCGTGATCGTGATCCCGGAAACCCAATCCGAAGAGAAAAAAGACATGCTTCGGTTGGCGGGCGCACAATTGGTGCAGGTTCCTGCCGCACCCTACCGCAACCCGAACAACTTCGTGCGCTACTCGGAACGTCTGGCCAAGGAACTGGCCAAGACCGAGCCGAATGGTGCGATCTGGGCCAACCAGTTTGACAACGTGGCCAACCGCAAGGCCCATGTCGAAACCACGGGCCCCGAGATCTGGGAACAGACGGGCGGCAAAGTGGATGGTTTCATCTGCGCAGTCGGCTCTGGCGGCACATTGGCAGGCGTTGCGGATGCGCTGCAGCCCAAGGGTGTGAAGATCGGTCTTGCCGATCCGATGGGGGCGGCGCTCTATTCCTATTACACCACCGGAGAGATCGCGACCGAAGGCGGCTCTATCGCCGAAGGTATCGGCCAGGTGCGCATCACCAAGAACCTGGAAGGGTTCAAACCGGATCACTGCTATCAGATCAATGATGCGGACGCGCTGCCCTATGTCTTTGATCTTCTGCATGATGAGGGCCTCGTGCTGGGCGGCTCCTCCGCGATCAATATCGCCGGGGCGGTGCGCCTCGCTAAGGAACTGGGGCCGGGCAAAACCATCGTCACCATCTTGTGTGACTATGGCACCCGCTACCAGTCCAAGCTGTTCAATCCCGACTTCCTGCGGGAAAAGAACCTGCCGGTGCCGGATTGGATGACCCACACGCCTGCTTCAATTCCAGGCGTGTTCGAAGACGTATGATCGCGGCAGTGTCGCGGGCGCACCGCGCCCTGACCGGGTTGACCTCGCGCATTTGGCACGGGGTTGGCTTGGGGCGTGGCCGTGCTGTTGCTCGCACCATGAAGCTGGCATTTGGTCTGGCGGTTGGCGTTGGGCTGGCTGGTGCAATAGGGGGCGGGCTTGTCACGCCCCTCCATGCGCAAGAGGCCGCAACCAGCACCACGGCTGGATCCGCTGCGGGCATGACTGAGGCGCAAAGCAGCGCACCAACCGGCGAGGCGGTCACAGCAACCCCAACCGGAGAGAGCCTGCAAGCAAATGCCGCCACGATCATGGCGCAGCTTGGCGTCAGCGATGAAGAGCGGGCCTACTACGTACGGTGGCTCAGAACCGCGACCCGCGCGGAGGAGGTCATCGACGCGCGGCGCGCCTCAACCATCGCGCTTGATCAACTGCGTCTCGATCTGGCCGAGTTCCGCCAGACCTTCCAAAGCAAGAGCCGGGAAAATGGCGCCCGGATCAAAACCCTTCAGGGGCAGATTGCAGCCCTCGGCACGCCGCCGGATGATGCGGGCAGCGAACCCGCCGATATTGCGGTGCTGCGCCAGGCTCTGGAACTGCAGTTGAACGAATTGCAGGTGCCGCGCATTCTTGCCGATCAGGCCTTCAGCCGCGCTGACGGGTTGATCAACGAGGTTGATGAAATCGTCCGCGACCGGCTGACCACCAAATTGCTGGACCGGGGACCATCGCCGCTCAATCCCGAATACTGGCCCGACGCGCTGCGCGACATGGCGGTCGTGTTGCAGTCGATTGGCAATGAAACCCTGTCGCTGTTGCGCAACGACGCCACCGAACAGCGCATTCGTGGCGATATGGTTGGCATTCTGGTGCTGGTGACGCTGGGCGTGCTGTTGATCGTGTTTGGCCGCCCATGGGCGCGCGCCGCGGGCACCTTCCTTGGTGGTGTGGCGGCCCGCGGCTCGGGTGTGTGGACTTTCGTGGTTTCGCTCTTGCAGGTGGCTTTGCCGCTGCTTGGTGTGATCGGCATCGCGGCTGCGATTGATCTCGCAGGCGTTGTCGGCGTGCGCGGCAGTCTCATCCTGGAATCGTCGCCTTACTGGGCGTTCCTCATCCTGTCGTTCCTCTGGCTTGGAGAGCGGCTTGCGCGCAGCGATATCGAAACTGACCTGTTGCCGATGGCACAGGGCTATCAGGCGGAAACGCGGTTCCTGCTGTTGATGATGGCGGTGGTTCTGGCGGTGCAGGATGTGCTGACCACGCTGGAACTGCTGCAGCCGATTCCGGAGACCAGCGTCGCCGTCTACAGTTTTGCGCTGATCGCTGGCGCCGCTCTGATCCTGCTGCGGCTGCACCGCATCGGCAGCAAACAGCGCCGCAGCCGCGCGGAGGCTGAGGCCGCAGAAGCCGCAGTAACCGCACCAGATGGCGCCATCGCTGTTGGCACCGGCAAGCTGTTCGTGATCCTGCGTCGCGTGATTTACCTGTTTGGCTTTGCCGGACCCGTGCTGGCTGCCTTTGGCTATATCAACGCGGCCGAGGCGGTGATTTTCCCGGCCATGACCTCGCTGGCATTCCTGGCGGCCCTGATTGTGCTGCAACGCTTCTTTGAGGATCTCTACGGTCTGATTTCTGGCCGCGGCCCTGCCGTCGAAGACACGCTGTTTGCGGCCCTCATCGGCTTTACGCTGGCGCTGGTGTCCTTGCCGGTCTTTGCGCTGATCTGGGGCGCGCGCGTTGCGAACCTGACAGAGCTTTGGGCGAATTTCCTGCAGGGTTTCCAGATCGGTGACACCCAGATTTCGCCCACAGCCTTCCTGACCTTTGCGGCTGTTTTTGCGATTGGCTACACCATCACCCGCATGATCCAGGGCAGTCTGCGCAGCACGCTGTTGCCGAAGACGCGCATTGATCTGGGTGGTCAAAACGCGATCGTTTCCGGCACGGGCTATGTCGGTATATTCCTGGCCGCGCTGGTGGCCATCTCCATGGCTGGTCTGGACCTGTCGTCACTGGCCATTGTGGCCGGGGCGCTGTCAGTAGGGATCGGCTTTGGCCTGCAGACCATCGTGTCCAACTTCGTCTCGGGTATCATTTTGCTGGTGGAACGGCCCGTATCCAAAGGCGACTGGATCGAGGTGGGCGGCCTGATGGGCTACGTGCGCGACATCTCGGTCCGCTCCACCCGGATCGAAACCTTCGACCGCACCGATGTGATTGTGCCGAACTCCGATCTGATCACCGGAACCGTCACCAACTACACCCGCGGCAACACCGTCGGGCGGGTGATCGTGCCGGTGGGCGTTGCCTATGGCACCGATCCCCGCCGGGTAGAGGCCGTGCTGACCGAGATCGCGCGCGCCCATCCGATGGTGTTGATGAACCCGCCGCCCTCTGTGGTGTTCCAGGGGTTTGGCGCAGACAGTCTGGATTTTGAAATCCGGGCCATCCTGCGCGATGTGAACTGGGTGCTGTCGGTGAAATCGGACATGAACTACGAGATCGCGCGCCGATTTGAAGAAGAGGGCTTTGAAATCCCCTTTGCGCAGCGAGACATTTGGATCCGCAACGCAGAGAGCCTGGTGCCAGCAACCAGTGGCGCAGACGCCAAAACCTCCAAGGATGTCACCCCCACTTCCCAAGGGGCTTCGGGGGACACCTCTGGCGACACCAAAGAGACGACCAAAGAGGCCGGCAAACAGACCGGCAAAAAGGCGCGCCCCTCGAAACCGGATCTGAAACCGGATCTGCAGGATCTGAGTTCGGACGACACAGACGACGCCAGCAACAAAGATGCAGGAGATGACGGCGATGACTGAGCAGCTGTTTTTGCAAGACGCATATCTGAGCGAGGCGACCGCCACAGTCATCGCTCATACCCAAGAGGGCGGTGTGGTTCTGGACCGGTCGATCTTCTACGCAACCGGCGGCGGCCAACCCGGTGACACCGGGCAGCTGACAGCAGAAGGCCAGCCACCGCTGACCATCATCAACACCGTGAAGGGCGAGGCAGGTGCGATTGTCCTTCTGGCAGAGCCCGACCAACCGCTGCCGCCCGTCGGCACCGAGGTGGTTCAAACGCTCGACTGGGATCGCCGTTTTGGCCATATGCGGATCCACACGGCTTTGCATCTATTGTCCGTGGTTCTGCCGCTGCCCGTCTCCGGCGGGGCGATTGGCGCTGAAAAAGGCCGTCTTGATTTCAACATGCCCGAAGCGCCCGAAGACAAAGCCGCACTGGAGCAGGCGTTGAATGATCTGATCGCTCAGGATCTGGAGGTGACGGACCGCTGGATCACCGATGCTGAGCTGGATGCTCAACCCGATTTGGTGAAAACCATGTCCGTGTCGCCACCCCGTGGCAGCGGCAAGGTTCGGCTGGTGCGTATCGGCGATGAGACGGCGCAGATCGACCTGCAGCCCTGCGGTGGCACGCATGTGCGCAAGACCGGCGAAATTGGTGCTATCCGCCTTGGAAAGGTTGAGAAAAAGGGCAAACAGAACCGCCGCGTCTATGTCCATCTCGCGGGCTGACAACTTCTTTGCAGGAAAGTGAATTTTTTCCAGTTTTCGCTCTTGCATTCCCCCCCGTGATCCGTCAAAAGTCCGCCCAACGGAGAGGTGGCCGAGTGGTCGAAGGCGCACGCCTGGAAAGTGTGTAGGCGGGAAACCGTCTCCAGGGTTCGAATCCCTGTCTCTCCGCCATAACCCCCAAGTTTTGGTTTTATCAGTTGGCCAGCAGCCTATGTGCGTTTGTGTCGTTCATCGTTTCTGCGCACGGCGAAACACAAGGTCACGAAAAGGCCAGGGCACAGAGTGCCCCAGCCAGTTGGCTCAGGATGTCATCATCTTGTAGCCTTTGGTGGTCGGGAAGGGGTTCGGCTTGCCGAGGATCTTGACCAGACGCCACACAACATAGCCACCCGCCGGGACCACGGCCTCGTTGAAGGTCTCGATGCGGGTTTCCTGTGGCACAAAGGTGCCCCCTTTCTGCGGATCCGCCGTGAAGACGTAATACTGGAACACGGTGAAATACGGATCAGGCGTCAGATCTTCTTTGATGTAATATTCCCCAGCCTCGCGCGTGATGCCGGAGGTCACGCTGGTCACCGGATGGTCGTATTTGACGCCGATGGCTGTGATGCTGGGTTTGCCGTGATCAGCGCCGACGGTCAGCTGACCGGTTTCATAGAAAAAGCGACTCGCAGACCCGGAATTGGAACTGGGATTCATTGATGCGTATTGCATCACCTGTTCAACGGTCATTCCTTCGGCGAAGGGAATGCCGGACTGGACGTAGTAATTGCCAACGATGCGAAGTGTGATGTCGGTATCTGCCATCTGGGCTCTCCAATTTAAGAAATCAATGTAAACGCAAGCTTACAGTCGCGAAGTAGTTTGGTGGCCGATTTAAGCAATCACAGGTTGCATTGTTTTACGGTGGAAAATGGAACCAAAATTTTGGCCCAAATAGAACCGTGACAAATCAATACTCTAGCGCTGCTCTTGGCAGTCGGATCCGGACTTGGGGTACCGATTCAGGGGATTTTTTACGGTTGTTCCGACGCTGATTTGGCACCGGGTGGCGTGGTTAGCAGCGTCGTCAGCAGCGTAACCAGCATCGTTGGTCCAGCACAGTGAGACAGGCAGCGAGACAGCCAGCGGGACGGGCAGCGAAACGGGCAGGCGTATGACGTACACATCAAAATGATAGACGTCTATCAAAAAACGGGCTATGCCTGTCGGGGCAGGGTGTCATACGCGTGCTGATCCGTATGTCGCATTCGTAAGCCCACGGTCCCGCAATAGGCGCAAGCGCGTTGGGGCTGGCGCAAACCGGTGCTGCTGCTCTGCGAAAAAAGGGGCCCGCCACCATCGGTGATGACAACCATTGATGATGACAAAAGGGCGATCAGAAAAAGACGGCCACAACAGGAGGTCCAGCCGATGCGCAAACCCACGCTCCATGATGTCGCCGCCGCGGCAGGGGTGAGCTATGCCACCGCAGACCGCGTGCTGAACAACCGCGGTGGCGTGGCCAAGAAGTCGTCAGATCGGGTGCAGGCCGCGATCGCGCAGCTTGGCTATCACCGCGACATCACCGCCGCCAATCTGTCGCGCAAGCGGCGCTATCGTTTTGATTTTTTGCTGCCAGAGGCGCGCGGTGGGTTCTTTGCTGCTTTGGCCGCACAATTGGCCGCTCGGGTGCCGCAGCACCGACAGCTGCGCCAGGACATCACGCTGCGGCTGCTGCCCGCCTTTGATGCGCCGGCTTTGGCCCAGGCCATCGACACCTGCGTTGTAGACGGGGTCGATGGGCTTTGCGTGGTGGCGCTGGATCACCCGGATGTCACTGCCGCTCTGATGCGCGCCCGTGCAGCGGCTGTCCCCGTGATCACCTTGGTGGCAGATACGGGCGCAGCCGCACGGTCGGCCTATGTCGGGATCGACAATCGCACCGCCGGGCGCACCGCTGGGGATTTGATGCTCTTGGCCCATCGGGGTCGCGCGGGTGGGTTGATCCTGCCGGTCATGGGCAGCGCTCAGGCCCGCGATCACGCGGACCGATGCGCCGGGCTGCACGAGGTCGCAGGCCCTACGCTGGAGATCTTGGAGCCACTGGAAACCGCGGATGACGCAGACCGTTTGCAGCAGATGCTCGCCACCGCGTTGCAGCGCCATCCTGGGATCACCGGCATCTACAACCTGGGCGCCGGGGTGCCGGGGCTGATCGCGGCGCTTGATCAGCACCACCGCGCTGCAACGCCCGCCCAAGGATCAGACAATGCATCACCCCCCCGGATGGTGGTGATCAGCCACGAGCTGTGCGCGCCCTCCCGCGGGGCTCTGCAAAGCGGGCTCATCGATGCAGTGATAGACCAAAATCCCGGCCGTGAATTGGATCAGGCGCTGCGCGCCCTGACGCGGCTCAGCGACGCCCAACCTTTTGACCCGGCCTCCGGCGTGATCACCCCGGCGGTTCATTTCAAACACAACCTGCCCCCGCTCCCCGCGGATGGGCCTGATGGAGACACCTGATCATGGCTGGCTATTTCGACCACATCGCACCGATTTCCTATGACCCCGACAGCGAGGGGTTGGCGTTTCGTCACTACAACCCCAATGAAATCGTCCTGGGCAAACGGATGGAGGATCACCTGCGGTTTGCTGTCTGCTACTGGCACAACTTCGTGTGGGAGGGGAACGATCCCTTTGGTGGGCAGACCTTTGATCGCCCGTGGTTTCCCGCCGACACAATGGATCTGGCCCGCGCCAAAGCAAACGCCGCCTTTGACATGTTCCGCATCCTCGGCGTGCCATATTACTGTTTTCACGACCATGACATCCGCCCCGAAGGCGCAAGCCTCGCCGAAAGCCACGCCCGTCTGAACGACATCGGCGATCTGCTGGAACAGAAGATGGCAGATGGCGGGCCCAAGCTCTTGTGGGGCACGGCGAACATGTTCTCCAGCCGCCGCTACATGGCTGGCGCCAGCACCAACCCTGACCCAGATGTGTTTGCCTATTGCGCCTCCACCGTGCGGGCCTGCATGGATCTGACCCATCGTCTGGGCGGTGAAAACTATGTGCTCTGGGGCGGGCGCGAGGGCTATGAAACGCTGCTCAACACCGATCTGTCCCGCGAGCTGGAGCAGATGGGGCGTTTCCTGTCTATGGTTGTTGACTACAAACACAAGATCGGCTTTCAAGGCGCGATCCTGATCGAACCCAAACCGCAGGAGCCGACCAAACATCAATATGACTATGACGTCGCCACGGTCTATGGCTTCCTCAAACGGTTCGGCCTCGAGGATGAGGTGAAGGTCAATATCGAACAGGGCCATGCCATTCTGGCAGGTCACAGTTTCGAACATGAAATCGCCATGGCCAATGCGCTGGGGATCTTCGGGTCCATCGATATGAACCGCAACGACTATCAATCCGGCTGGGACACAGATCAATTCCCAAACAATGTCCCAGAGGTGGCGCTGGCCTATTATGAAATCCTGCGCGGTGGGGGCTTTGGCTCGGGCGGTACCAATTTTGACGCCAAGCTGCGCCGCCAGTCACTGGATCCCGAGGATTTGATTGTAGCCCATGTGGGGGCCATGGATGTCTGCGCCCGCGGTCTGCGTGCCGCTGCCGCCCTGCTGGACAGTGACCGGCTGGAGGCGCGCCGCCGTGACCGTTACGCCGGTTGGAACAGCGCCGAGGCGCAGGGCTATCTGGCCGAGGGCGCAACGCTGGACGCCATCGCTGATCAGGCGGAGGCAAAGGCGCTTGATCCACAGCCGGTGTCTGGCGCGCAGGAACAACTGGAGGCGCTGGTCAACCGCTTCGTCTGAAGCGACAGACCAGAGCGTCACAATCGGGAGAGGGGACAGACATGTATCTAGGCATTGATCTTGGCACATCGGGGCTGCGGGCGCTGCTGACCTCGCCCGTCGGCGCGCCCGTTGCGGTGGCAGAGGCGCAGTATTCTGCGCAGCACCCCCATCCCGGCTGGTCCGAGCAGGACCCGGCCGATTGGATCGTCGCGCTGGACCAGGCGATGGCGCAGCTGCGCGACAGCCCGGGCTTTGCCGATATCCGCGGTATCGCTGTTGCGGGCCATATGCATGGGGCTGTGTTGCTTGACGCGGCGGATCAGGTGTTGCGCCCCTGTATCCTGTGGAATGACACCCGCTCTGCCAGTGAGGCGGCAGAACTGGATGCCATGCCAGCCGTGCGAGAGCTGAGCGGCAATATCGTTTTTCCCGGCTTCACAGCCCCCAAACTGCGCTGGGTGCAGCGCCATGAGCCAAAGATTTTTGATCAGGTCGCCAAAGTGCTGCTGCCTGCGGGCTTTCTCAATCTGCATCTGACCGGGCGCCATGTGGCTGATCTGTCGGACAGTGCCGGCACCTCTTGGCTGGACGTGGGCGCGCGGGCCTGGTCGGACCGCCTGCTGGAGGCGGGACACATGCGGCGCGATCAGATGCCCGATCTGGCCGAAGGCCGCGAGGCCGTTGGCACTCTGCGCCCCGATCTTGCACAGCGTTGGGGGCTGCAGCCGCAGGTGGTTGTGGCGGCGGGTGCGGGTGACAATGCGGCGGCGGCCTGTGGCACCGGGGTGATGGCGCCGGGGCAGGGGTTTGTGTCGCTTGGCACCTCGGGTGTGGTGCTGGCGGCGCGTGACGGGTTTCATCCCGACCCGGAAACGGCTGTTCATACCTTTTGTCATGCCCTGCCGCAGCGCTGGTATCAGATGGGTGTGATGCTGTCGGCCACGGATTGTATGAACTGGCTCAGCCGGATCAGCGGGCAGAGCCCGGCGGCAATGACCGCGCCTTTCTCCGATGGGCTGCGCCCGCCCTCTGAGGTGCGGTTTCTGCCCTATCTGTCGGGTGAGCGGACACCGCATAACTCTGCCCAGTTGCGGGGCGGATTTTCCGGGCTTGCCACAGCCAGTGATCTGCAGGATCTGACAGCAGCGGTGATGACGGGGGTCAGCTTTGGTCTGCGCGACTGTCTGCAGGCGCTGCGCGCCACGGGCGCCACGATTGATCACTGTCTGGCCATCGGCGGTGGCAGTGCGTCGCCCTATTGGGTGCAGCTGCTGGCAACGGTCCTCAACCAACCGCTTCAGCTGCCACTGCATGGTGAATTCGGCGCCGCCGCCGGGGCTGCCCGGTTGGCGCGTTTGGCGCATACGGGGGAGCCGGTTGATGCGGTCCTGACGGGTCCTGAAATTGGCCAGACCGTGCTGCCTGATCCCGCGCAGGTGGCGGCCTATGAAAACGCCTACCAACAGTTTCGCGCCCAAGTCGCCGCCGAACTGCAGCAGAGCTGAGATCCCAAACCGGGTGAGTCGCATCGATTCGGCGCGATCGCGAGTGTTTGCAGGGACGGTCGGTTGCGCCATGCCGGGCGAATTGAAAAAAGTTGTATCAAATCTTCGCTATTGTTGACGCCCTTGGAACAGAGAGGGCGGCGCATTGACCCCATCGGCATGATTTGGCCACAGGTGGTGCCACGGTTTGTGGCCGGGTTCGACGCACTCTGGTGCTGTAGGTTTTGCCAGGGTCGTTGGCCCGTTTTTGGCCCGTTTATGACCTGTGATCGATCTGTGTTTGGCGCGTGAATTGCCTCGAGGTGTGCGCCTGTCATTGTCTCGGTGTTTGTCCCTATCTTTGCCTGGATTTTGCCAGCGGGACAGGCGGTTGGCTAGGCAGCCGACTCATAAAACTCGATCCACAGTCTGACGGATGCCAGTTTGATCATCGACAGGAAATTGCGTGACGTCTTTTCGTATCGGGTTGCGATGCGACGGAACGAGGCTTTCAGCCTGCCAAAGAACCGCTCG
>NZ_JAJDWC010000045.1 GCF_022825805.1 Phaeobacter sp. | reverse complement strand
TGCCCGTCAGGTGGCGAACCGGGTGATCTTTATGGATGCGGGTCAGATTGTGGAGCAGAACGAGCCGGAAGAGTTCTTCAACAATCCACAGAGCGAACGCACCAAGCTGTTCCTGAGCCAGATCCTCGGCCACTGAGGCGCACGCATTCAAGTTAAATGGAAAGGCCGGACCTCGTGTCCGGCCTTACGTGTTTTTAGCCCAGTTTATAGGTCAGGGAGCGCTGCTCCCTGGGTGTTTTTGAGTATTTTTGGAAAGATGACAGGCTGGACGTGTGGGCAGGACGTGCGGGCAGAGGGCGCGGGTCATTTTTGCGCGCGCCTGCAAATCTCCTACGATGCCCGCTTGATCGGGTCGGCGCCGTAGACTTCTTCCAGGATGATCTCCACCAGGTCGAACTGCGTGTGCAGATTGACGTCCTCGAAATAGATGTGGCTTGGCCAGGCTTCGCTGACGTGGTTGTCCTCCGGCAGGTTCACATGGGCGCAGACGTTGCGGATCGCAGCGACATGGGAGCGCGCCATTTCACGGGTTTCGGCTTTGGTGGCGTCCAGATCCTCGATGCTGTTGCGATCGATCTGTGGCGAGCCGATCCCGGAGGTCAGCGGCATGTTGCGTTTGATTGCCTGATCTTCATAGAACGAGATATCAACATTGTCTGCAGCCAGCCGCATGATGAAGACCGGGTTGGCACTGACCTTGGCCTCGGTCAGCGACAGCAGGGCCGGGTTTTCCGAAGGGGCCAGTTCAGGCGTTGCCGTATCAGTGGCCTCTGCGCCGCCACGGCGGCGGGAGCGACGGTCTTTCTTCTTGGCGAGGGCCACATGATCGCCGCGATAGTTGTTGTCGAACACGCGATCGGCGTAGGGCTTGTCCCGCAGCATATGACGGATTGCGCGGATCGACATGTTCTTGCAGTTTTCCGGACCGATGAAGAAGGGCGAGCCGGAGGCGTCCGACAGCTCGATCCAGCCGTTCGGGAAAGTGGCGATATGGTGGTCCATCCAGGGGCCCAGCACCACGTCGCCCAGATGGTCGAGCAGGGCGTTCACCTCATCCGGGTCGTTCACCACGTCACCCAGAAGCGGCTCCTGGCCGTAGATGTCCGCGGCGAGGCTGTAGGGGGCGGTGATCTGCAAAAGAGGCGGCAGGCCGGTCAGTTCTTCATGTACCCGTAGGATTTTGGTGATCGCCAATGGCACGCCGGTGGTAAAGTCCGGGGTCTTCAGATCGCGCCAGTTGTCCTTGTTGATCAGCATGTCATCCGGGTCGGCGCCCGGCGGGTATTTGTCCGGGTACATCATGGTCTGGCCCAATGGCTCGCAGGACCAGGCATAAAGCGCCCAGGTGATATAGAATTTATTCACCCCCAAAAGGCGGCTGACCGCCAGGTTGGCGCGGACATAGCGATATGGGTCTTCGTGATAATACTCGCGCGTTTCGATGCCGTAGAGATCGTTCAGTACCGCCAGCGCCAGCATATGGACAGAGGCGACGCTGTTGACCCGATTGGGGTCGGCTTTCTGGCCAAAGTTGGCGTCGAAATCGCCCGCGATGGCGGCGTCGAACACCCGTTTCATTTCGTCTTTGGCTTCGGCGTCACCTGCCTGCCAGGCCCGCAATAGGTCCAAGCCTTTGGGGAATGCGTAGTCTTCTATTCTGGTCATGGATTGGCCTTCAGCTCTGTGAACCCGCGGCGCCCATTGCGCCAATCGGGTTCGAGGCTATCCAAGAGTGGGTACATCAAATATACCCATTACAGAATCAAATGTAGACCCACTTAGAGCCATGCCAAAATCTCCCGGCGGCGCGCTGCTGCAAGGTTTCACAATCGAACGCCATTCTTCGGTGCCGATTTACCGGCAGCTGGATGCATCGTTGCGTCGGCTGATTTTGGATGGATCTTTGACCCCGGGGCAGAAACTGCCTTCGACTCGCGAACTGGCACAGGAGCTGGGGATTTCGCGGATCACCGTGAAGAACGTTTATGAACAGATCATCGCCGAAGGCTATGCGAAGGCGAAAACAGGGGCGGGCACCTTTGTTGCGGAGGGGCTCGACACAGAAGCCTTCCCGCAGATCCGGACCCCGCGGCGTAAGAACAGACCCTCCGGGATTGAGATATCCGACCGGGCGTTGACGATTGCAGCATCAAAATCGGTCGCTCGCTATGGCGAGACAGCGCCCTTCCGTCCCGGCGTGCCGGCGCTGGATCAGTTTCCGGTGAAACTGTGGAACAAATACCTGGCCGAGGCGATGGCGCGGGATGCCCGACGTGGTCTGAGCTATGGGCAGGTCAATGGTAACGCTGCGCTGCGGGAAGCCATCACCCGGCATCTGGCAGACGCCCGCGGCATGAAGGTGGATGCGGAGCGGGTGATCATCACCTCTGGTGCGCAGCAGGCCTTTGTGCTGATTGCCTTTGTGCTGCTGAACCAAGGGGATACGGTCTGGTACGAAAACCCGGGCCATATCGCAGGGCGGGATGTGATGCAGATCATGGGGGCCAATGTGGCGCCAGTGCCAGTGGATGCTGAGGGGTTGGACCTTGATCAGGCCATTGCTCGACATCCGAAACCGGCCTTGATCTTTACCACGCCGTCGCACCAACAACCCCTGGGCACCACGATGAGCCTGGGCCGGCGTCTGGCGTTGCTGAACTATGCGCAGGACAACAATGCCTGGATCATCGAGGATGACTACGACAGCGAGTTTCGTTATCGTGGCAGGCCGCTTCCGGCGCTGAGCGCTTTGGACAGTGGGCGACGGGTGTTCTATGTGGGCACGTTTTCCAAGTCGATGTTTGCGGCGATGCGATTAGGCTATGTGGTGGTGCCGTCTGAATACGCAGATACCTTTGCGACAGCGCGCAACCTCTTGGGACAAAACTCCTCCGCTGTGGTGGAGGAGGCGATGGCGGGATTTATCGAGGATGGGCGGTTCACCGAACATATCCGCAAGATGCGCCGCCTGTATCGGACCCGGCGGGATGCGCTGTTTGAGGCGCTGAACCAGCATTGCGCCCAGTGGTTAGAGCCACAACGCACAGATGCGGGCATGCATATGGTTGCCTGGCTGAAGGGCGGCATCGATGATCAGGCCGCGCATCAGGGACTGCTGGATGCGGGGATCGACTCGCTGCCAATCTCGGTCTACTGCATCGAACCGATTGGCCGGGCTGCGCTGGTTCTAGGTTTTTCAGGTGTCGATGAACGGATCATTCCGCGACTGGTGAAGCGGCTGGCTGACGTGCTCAGGACATTGGCGGTGGCAGGGCATGATGAGCCAGGTTGCACGCGTTGATCATCCAGCGGCGAATTTGTGAAATATCAGGCTCTTCGCGCGTCGCTTTGCGGCAGGTCAGGAAATAGCCATTGTCGGTCTTCAGCGCGGTGCCGGGCAATTCCACCAGGTCTCCGCTGTCCAGCGCGCCATCATCCAACCCGCGCCAGATGATACCGATCCCCCGACCCTCGATCGCAGCGTGGACCACATGCGGATAGCTGTTGAAGAATAGGGTTGCCGGGTCTGGCTCATAGTCGATGCCAAAGCGGTCAAAAAATGAACCGAACCAGAGGATCCCATATTCGTCGCGATCCAGATGCAGCAATGGCAGCTGGGCCAGTTCCTCCGGCTTCGGATCAACGAGCCCATGCTTGCGAAGGAATGAGGGCGCCGCCGCAAGGCAGATGTCTTCGGGGATGAGAAGATCCGAGTGCCAGTCCGGGTCGGGATGCGGGCCCAGCCTGATATCGAGATCAGGAACACCATCATCGGGACGTATCCCCAAGGGGCCAACAGACAGATTGATCTGCAGCTGCGGGAAAGAGCGTTGTAGGCGCGGGTAATATGGCAGCATCCGGAAATGCGCGAACCCATGGCCGCAGCGGATACGCACTTCGCTCAGACCTCCTTGGCGCTGCAGCTCCTGCGCCTTTTGCGAAATGGCGCCAAGACCCGCGTCCACTGTTGCAAACAGCTGCTGCCCGGCAGCCGTCAGCACCATGCGGCGGTTTTGGCGCAGGAACAGGCTGCAGTTCAAATGGTCTTCCAGGTTTTGAACATGGCGCGACAGGCTGGATTGCGAGGTGCCAAGCGCTTGCGCAGCGGCGCTGACCGAGCCGAGCGAGGCAACGGCACGAAACGCCGCAAGCGCGTTCATCACCGGGAGGAGAAAGGAATCGGTTTCTTGCGGCATGGGCGGAGGTCCGGTTTGGGCGGTATCTGGAAACTACATGAATATCGATCTTAAAAAAACATAGATTGACGTGTTTTGATGTCAGGATATTAGGAGAATAAAAGAGGGTGATGAAAAAACATTATTAAAAACAAACTCTTGAGTTTGAGCGATCAGATGGCGCCTATTCTATTAATTCGATTTTCCGCAAGTTTAGATCAGAAGCCAAGCGGAGAGTGCCATGCCTGAACAGCGCAATATTGTTATCATCGGTGGCGGGGTGATCGGCCTCAGCCTTGCCTATCATCTGGCCAAGAAAGGGGCTGAGGACATCCTCCTGCTGGAGCGCAACCAGTTGACCTCTGGCACCACCTGGCATGCGGCAGGGATCGTGGGGCCGCTACGGTCAACCTTCAACATGACCAAACTGGCTTCAAAAGCGCTGCAGACGTTTCCAGCGCTTGAGCGGGAGACCGGATTGGCAACCGGGTATCAGCAGACCCGCGGCTATTGGATTGCGCGACGCCCGGACCGGATGGATGAGCTGTACCGGATCCATGCAATGGCAGGGTTCACAGGTCTGACGCCAGAAATGATTTCGGGTGAGGAGGTGGCCGCCCGTGTGCCGGGTGTCAGCGCCGCGGGTATCCACGGGGCGTTGACCCTGAAAGAGGATGGTCAGGTCAATCCCGTCGATCTGACGATGGCCTATGCCAAAGGCGCCCGTAGCCGCGGTGTCGACATTCGTGAGGGTGTCAGCGTGGCCCGTCTGCTGCAGGATGACGGGCGCGTCACCGGTGTTGAACTGGCGGATGGTACGCAGATCCATGCCAATCAGGTCGCGCTCTGCGCGGGCGCGTGGTCCAAGAAGCTGGCGGATGACGCGGGTGTGGTGCTGCCGCAGCACGCGGTGAAACACATGTATGTGGTGACGGAGCCGATCGAGGGCTTCCCAAAGCCGTTCCCGGTGTTTCGCGACCTGGAAACCCATGTCTACATGAAGGGCGATGCAGGCAAGCTGCTGGTGGGCTGGTTTGAGATGGACGCCAAACCCTGGGATCCGCAGAGCGCCGAAGGTGACCGCCCGTTTCTTGAAATGGAGGATGACTGGGATCAGGCGGAACCGTTCATTGAAGCCGCCTTGGCGATGTATCCAGGGCTCGAAAACACCGGCATCCAGCACTTCCTGAACGGACCAGAGAGCTTTACCGTCGACAGCCGCCCGTTGGTTGGGGAAACGCCAGAGCTGCAGAACCTGTTTGTGGCAACGGGATTGAACTCTGTCGGGATTATGTCGTCGGCGGGTGTTGGCGATGCGCTTGCAGATTGGCTGCTCTGCGGCGAAGCCCCGAGCGATTTGTGGGATATCGACATCTTGCGCTGTGATCCGTTGCAGTCGGATAGGGCGTTTATGGAAGACAAGATGCGCGAAGCGGTGGGCAATAATTTTGCCATGCATTGGCCGTTCAAACAGCCGGTGTCTGGTCGCAACTTGCGCCTGTCGCCTCTGCACGACCAGCTGGACCAGGCTGGTGCGGTCTGGGGTGTTGGTGGCGCATGGGAGCGGACCCGCTGGTTTGCACAGAACGCAGCGGAGAAAGAGCTGCCCTATTCCGTCGGTCCGCAAAGCTGGCAATATGTGGCCGACCGCGAGGCGCAGACCATGGCGGCGGATGTCTCTTTGGTCGATCTGTCAATGTTCACCAAGATTGATGTCTCGGGGCCAGATGCGCTGGCTCTGCTGCAATGGGTCAGCACCGCGGATGTGGATGTCGCCGAGGGGCGCGCTGTCTATACGGCCTGGTTAAACTGGCGCGGCGGGATTGAGGCGGATCTGACCGTCACGCGCTTGGGTGCGGAGCGCTTCCGCGTAACCTCTGGCGCGGCCACCCGTCGCAAGGATCTCCATTGGCTGCAGAAACAAGCGCGTCAACAAGGGTTCAATGTCATCCTCAACGATGTGACAGAGGCAGAGGCCGTGATCGGCGTGATGGGGCCGCGCTCGCGTGGGTTGCTGCAAAAGCTGTCGAATGACGACTGGGAGGCGTTTCCGTTCTCCAGCGCCCGCACGGTTGCTGTCGCAGGCGTCACAGCCACCGCCACGCGGATCAGTTTCGTGGGTGAGCTGGGCTGGGAGATTTGGGTTCCTGTGCACAATGCCGCCGCGCTGTTTGACGCGCTACGCGCAGAGGGCGCTGGGCTATTCGGCGTTCATGCGCTTGATGGCTGCCGGATCGAAAAAGGATTCAAACATTGGGGTCACGATCTGGGGCCTGACATCTCGCCGCTGGAGGCAGGCATCGGCTTTGTGGTCAACTGGACCAAGGGTGGTTTCCTCGGCCGTGATGCGCTTGTTGAGCAAAAAGAGACGGGCCTGTCCCGTCGTCAAATCCTGCTCGAGGTGGAAGGTGACGCGCTGCTGCTGCACGACGAACCCGTCTGGGAGAATGGGCACCGGATCGGGTTGACCTCCTCGGGTGCCAAAGGGCCGCGGACCGGCAAAAACCTGTGCTTTGCCAACGTGAACATTGCTCCAGGGGAGAGCCTGTCCGAAACCTGTGCCCGCAGTTTTGAAGTCGAGGTGGCGGATCGGCGGTACAAAGCCACCGTGCTGGCGCGTGCGCCATATGATCCGGATGGCAGCAGACTGAAGGGCTGAAGCCGCCCCGTCCCCAAGAACAAAAAGGCCCTCCGGGAAAATCCCGGAGGGCAAGCGGTAGACCCTCACACGTATGAGGGGGAGACCCACCGACAAGAGGTTAGCTGCAGGAAGCGCGCCGCGCCCGGACCCTTGCGTCAGGCAGCATTTGTGGCGCGGAACATGACTGGCGTTGCGCCAAAATTTTTGCGGAAAAGCTTGATGAAAGAAGAAAGCGATTTGAACCCGCAGGCCAGGGCGATCTCCGTCACCGGCATATTGGTGTCCTCTACCAGGCTACGGCCCAGCTCCAGCCGCTGTTTTCGATAAAACCGCAACGGCGAGGTGCCGATATGGCGCATGAACATCCGTTCGACCTGGCGCACCGATACCCCGATGCTGGCAGCGATCTCGTTCACGGGCAGCGGCTCTTCCAGGTTGTTCAGCATCAGCTCAATCGCTTTTTGCACCTTCACCGGCGCACCACGATAACGATCTGCGGCGGCCCAGGGCTGCGCCCGGTCGGGGCTGCGGGCGGATTGCAGCAAAAGATAGTTTCGGATCCGAGCGGCCGTTTTGGTTGCGACATTATCCTCCACCCAGTTCAGTGCAAAATCCATCGCACCCATTTCACCGGAACAGCTGAATACATTGCCATCGCGCACGAAGATCGAATCCTCAAACTCGATATGTGGCAGCGTTTCGCGATTGACCGGGATGCGGGACCAATGGTCGGTGCCTTTGGTGATATGGCCGGATTGCGCAATCACCCGTACCGCAGCTCCCATGGCGCAGACCGGGATGGAGGCCATCCGGCATTTGCGTACCAGCTCAAGCGTGGTGGCCGCCTCTGCCTCACTCATCTGAGCGCCCGAGCAGATCACATAGACATCTGGTTTTGGCAGATCGAACCCGTGCTTCAACACGTCAGACAGAGAGCTGTCTGGCGACACAAGCACCTTGGACCGGGCCCGCACTGGCGCGCCATCGAATGTCTGCAGGGACACATCAACACATGCGTCCTGTGACGCCAACTGCACCGTATGCAACACATCCGTAAGCGAGGTCAGGCTCAACAGTGAGAACGCGTCGGTCAACAGAATCGCTGCATTGAAACGCCGCCGATGTTGCAGAAGCTGACGGTTCTCTATCGCATGAAACTGTGTCATCTGGCGGCCTCCTGGTTTGGTGGTCTTCATTCGGGGCGCGCCACCGCTGCAGTCCGCAACTGCGCAACGTTCAAACACCCGCTCCCTGTTTGTTTAAGCGCCCAATGGATAATCAATAAGTTCCATTATCGAAGTTTTTATAAGCCCATTTTGCCACCACATCGGGGGTGGCACCTCCCACCCTCGCGCGGGAGAGGATATTGCATCTGCATATGATCCTGAGCCGAGGTTGATCTGGTGTTGGCGCGCACGTCTCGGCCGTCATCCGCGGGGTGTCGGTCGGTGGCTAGCCGCGCATGAAGCTGATCTAAAATTGATCTGATTTTTGGCGGTAGAGCCAAGAAATGCGGGAATTTGGGGGGAAACAACTCTTGCGTCGGCACACGGCCGCGCGCATCTATGAGCCATGACAAAAACACTCCTCTGCCTCGGTCTTGGATATTCAGCACGCGCTTTGGTGCCACATTTGCGCCAACAGGGATGGCGCATTCTCGGCACAACCCGGTCGCTCGCCACCGCAAAGCCGGTTGAGGGGGTTGAGCTGTTGGAATGGCCTGGCAGTGATATTTCCCTCGCTGGTGTTACGCATGTCTTGTCCTCCGTGGGGCCGACAGCGGAGGGCGATCCGGTTCTGGCGGTGCTTGCGGACCAGCTGGAGCAGGCGGCACGTTCAGGCGTTTTGGAATGGGTGGGCTACCTGTCGACCACCGCTGTCTACGGCGATCACAACGGCGCGTGGGTTGATGAAACCACACCCGTCACCCCCTCCAGTCAGCGAGGGCGCTGGCGGGCCAAAGCCGAGAGCGGCTGGCAGTCCATTCCCGGCTTGCCGCTGCATATTTTCCGCCTGGCGGGGATCTATGGACCGGGCCGGGGCCCATTTGCCAAGCTGATGGCGGGTAAGGCGCGTCGCATCGTGAAACCCGGACAGGTGTTTTCGCGCATTCACGTCGACGACATTGCCCAGGTGCTCGCCGCCTCGATTGCAAAGCCGCAACCGGGTGGGATCTACAACCTTTGCGATGATGATCCCGCGCCACCGCAGGATGTGCTGGGATATGCCGCCGAGCTGTTGGGCCTACCGGTGCCAGCAGAGGTGCCGTTCGATGAGGCGGGCATGACCCCTATGGCGCGCAGCTTTTATGGCGAAAACAAACGCGTCCGCAATCAGCGTATCAAAGATGAGCTTGGTGTCTCGCTGATCCACCCGAGCTACCGCATCGGGCTGCGCGCCGTGCAGGCCGCAGAGGATCTGGAGAGCTTTATCCCTCCGCAGGAAACCACAGGGGTCTAGGCTCGTTTCTCGCCAATCGTCGCCACACCCATGACCTCCAGCACTTTGGCTTCGATCTGTGGGGCGTTCATCGCGGCGCTTTCATACATGTCCTTTGGGCTGGCCTGATCGATAAAGGTATCGGGCAGCACCATCGAGCGGAATTTCAGACCGCCATCAAAGACGCCCTCTTCGGCCAGCAGCTGTGCAACATGCGATCCAAAGCCGCCAACAGCGCCCTCTTCGATGGTGATCAGCGCATCATGGTCTGCGGCCAGCTGCAGGATCATATCGCGATCCAGTGGCTTGGCGAAACGGGCGTCCGCAATGGTTGGGGTGATGCCTTTGGCTGCCAGTGCTTCGGCGGCTTTTTTCACCTCTCCCAGGCGAGTGCCAAAAGACAACAGTGCAACGCCTGTGCCGGTTTCGATCATGCGGCCTTTGCCGATTTCCAGGACCTCTGGCACCTCGGGCATATCGACGCCTTCGCCCTCGCCGCGCGGGTAGCGGAAGGCAATCGGCCCGCTGTCATGTGCTGCGGCTGTGGCAACCATATGCGCCAGTTCCGCCTCGTCGGCGGCAGCCATCACAACCATGCCCGGCAGGTTGGTCATGTAACCGATGTCGAAACTGCCGGCATGGGTTGCCCCATCCGCGCCCACCAGCCCGGCCCGGTCGATGGCAAATCGCACTGGCAACCGCTGGATCGCCACATCATGCACCACCTGATCATACCCACGCTGCAGGAAGGTCGAATACATGGCGCAGAACGGTTTCATCCCACCAGCGGCCAGCGCAGCGGCAAAGGTCACCCCATGCTGTTCGGCAATGCCAACATCGAAACAGCGCGAGGGGTAGCGCTCTGCCATCAGGCTGAGACCGGTGCCATCCGGCATCGCGGCGGTAACGGCGCAAATCTTGTCATCCTCGGCCGCCAGGCGCACCAGCTCCGCCCCAAAGACAGAGGTGTAGGAGGGCGCATTGGAGGGCGCTTTTTTCTGCTCCCCGGTGAGCATGTCAAATTTCGCGGTGGCATGTCCCTTGTCGCGGGCGGCCTCCGCCGGGGCGTAGCCTTTGCCCTTCTTGGTCAGCACGTGGATCAAGATTGGACCGGTGGCTCGGGCCTTCACCGTGCGCAGAACCGGCAACAGCTGGTCCATGTCATGTCCATCAATCGGACCGAGATAGGAAAAGCCAAGCGATTCAAACAGCGTGCCGCCGACCGCCATGCCCTTCAACATGTCCTTTGCCCGTTTTGCACCTTCGCGGAAGGGTTCCGGCAGCAAAGACGCAGCCCCCTTGGCCACGGCTTTCAGCTCCTGGAATGGCTCCTCAGCGTAGAGGCGGGACAAATACGAGGACAGCGCCCCAACCGGAGGGGCGATCGACATTTCATTGTCGTTCAGAATGACGATCAACCGTTTGCCCAGATGACCTGCGTTGTTCATCGCTTCAAAGGCCATGCCTGCAGACATGGATCCATCCCCGATCACGGCAATAGCGTCACCGTTTCCTTCCGGGATCACCCCACCCAGATCGCGAGCCACGGCAAAACCGAGCGCTGCGCTGATGGATGTGGAACTATGCGCCGCGCCAAATGGATCAAAGGGCGATTCCGACCGTTTGGTGAAGCCGCTTAGCCCGTCCTTCATGCGCAGGGTCCGGATGCGGTCGCGCCGACCGGTCAGGATCTTGTGGGGATAGCATTGGTGCGACACATCCCAGATGATCTTGTCGCGTGGCGTGTCAAACACCGCATGCAGCGCTGTGGTTAATTCCACCACGCCCAGACCTGCCCCCAGATGCCCCCCCGTGACGGAGACGGCAGAGATCGTTTCCTGGCGCAATTCCTGCGCCACCTGCGTCAGCTGCGCGTCACTCAAGGATTTCAGATCTGCCGGGCGGGTGATCTGATCCAGAAGAGGGGTATGGGGCCGGTCTGACATGGCAGCTCCTTGAGCATTGGCTGGCGTTTGGCTCGGACGAGGCGCGATAAGCGCGGCTCAGCTCTCTCGCGAGATAACGAAGCGCGCGGCTTCCTTCAAGGTTTCGGCGGCAGGACCATAGGGGGTCAGCGCATCACAAGCTTGTTCCATCAACATCTGTGCCCGCTCCTTGGCGGTCTCCAAGCCCAACAGCGAGACAAAGGTCGCTTTGCCGGCATCAGCATCCTTGCGCACCGCTTTGCCGACTTTGGCTGCGTCACCTTCCACATCCAAGATGTCATCAGCGATCTGGAAGGCAAGTCCCAGCGCCTCGGCATAGCGTCGCAGGGCGCCGTCATCAGCACCGGCCATCACCGCACCTGCGGTGGCGGACCAGGAAATCAGACAGCCTGTCTTGCGGCTCTGCAGCTTGGTTATTTGATCCAGGCTCAGCGGCTGGGTCGCACTCTCCGCTGCGATATCCAGCATCTGACCCGAAACCATCCCATCTTTGCCAGAGGCCTGGGCCAGGCCACGGATCAGCGGCAGCGCATGTGGCCCGATCTTGGCATCTGCCAGCAGTTCGAAGGCAAAGCTCTGCAGGCTGTCACCCGCCAGAACCGCCATCCCCTCGTCCCACTTGCGGTGCACGGTCGGCTGGCCCCGGCGCAGATCATCGTCATCCATGCAGGGCAGATCGTCATGCACAAGCGAATAGGCGTGAATGCACTCGATCGCCAATGCCGCCTCTAACGCGGCCGCCTCGTCAACGCCATGCAGCCGCGCGCTTTCCAGAACCAGGAACCCACGCAACATCTTGCCGCCCAGGATGGCATAGCGCATCGCAGCATGCAGCTCATCGTGACCGGCCAGACGCCCGTCCATATGGTGGGTGATGCGGCTCTGCGCTTCCGCCAGCGCGTCTGCAAATCGGCGCGTCTGATCCGACCCCACAGCAGCCATGGATCAACCTGCGTCCAGCGGTTGGGTGCCCGTTGGCACCGACTTTCCATCCAGGGTGATCGCGGCGACTTTTTCTTCCGCCCGCTTCAATTCATCTTCACAGCGTTTTTTCAACGCCGCACCTCGCTCATAGAGCGCAATGGAGGCATCCAGCGCCACGTCGCCGCGCTCCAATTGGTCCACCACGGTTTCCAGTGCGCGCATGGCCTGTTCAAAGCTCAACTCTTCAACTGGGGTCTCGGGGGTGTCGGTCATGTGCCTGCCTCTATCAATTCTTCCGCGTGGGCCTTGGCCGATGCGGCCAGGGCGTTCAGATCATATCCGCCCTCCAAAGTCGAGACGATACGACCATCACAAACCTCCGCCGCCAAATCGCAGAGCGCACGGGTCAGCCAGCGGAAATCCTCGGTGCTCCAGGCCAATTCGGCCAGGGGATCGTCCTGATGGGCGTCAAATCCCGCCGACAGAATGATCAGCTCCGGTTTGAACGCGCGGATACGAGGAAACGCATGGTTGAGATAGGCTTCCCGCATCTGCACGCCACCAGATCCCGGTGGCAGTGGTAAATTCAGGATCTGACCATGTGCGCCATCCTCGTCGGCGCGCCCCGATCCGGGCCACAGCGGCATCTGATGGCTGGACACAAACAGCGCCCTGGGATCATCCCACAGCAGATCCTGTGTGCCATTGCCGTGATGGACGTCAAAATCGACCACCGCCACACGGGAAAGACCATGATGATCCAACGCATGTTTGGCCGCCAGCGCAGCAGTGCCAAACAGGCAAAACCCCATCGCTGTGTCGGTCTCGGCATGATGTCCCGGCGGGCGCACCGCGGCAAACGCGTTTTGCACCACCTCTGTCAGCACCAGATCCACGCCCCGCAGCGCTGCCCCAACCGCCCGAAAGGCAGCGGTCAGCGAGCCTGGCGACAAATAGGTATCCGCATCGATCTGAGCCCACCCCTGATCCGGCAGGGCTTGACGCAAATCCGCGATATAGGCGGCCGGGTGGCAACGCAAAAGATCATCATCCGCTGCCAGCGGCGCGGTCACGCGGCTCAGCTCCAAGTCTTCCAGGGCTGCCAGAATATGCTCCAGCCGTGCGACCCGCTCTGGATGGCCCTCAGGGGTCAGATGATGCAGGCAGTCTGCATGGGTGATCAGGGCTGTGGTCATCACGGTGGCTCCTTCCTCTTGCCAGAAATATCCCCGCCGGAGGCCAGGCCGCAGCCGCGCTGCGGTCTGTCTGCCCGGCTGACAACCTGCGTGCCGACCTCCGCATGTTCCAGTGTCATTATGTATCTGGCTCAAACAACGCAGACGCTGCAGGCGACCGGGGAGGGTGAGCGGCTCAATCTGGGGCCAGCATATATCCTGCACCGCGCACGGTCTGCAGATATTGCGGCTGTTTCGGGTTGGGTTCGATCTTGCGCCGCAACCGGGTGATCTGAACATCCACCGCCCGCTCCTGCGCCTGGCCCCTGTCGCGGCCGAGATCTTCCACCAATTTGCTGCGGCTGACCGGTTCACCGGGGCAGGCGGAGAAGATCCGCATCAGCTGGCTTTCGGTGCCGGTCAGGCGGATCAACTCTTCGCCCTGCCACATCTCACCGCGCTCGATGTCGTAACGGATGCTGCCCAGATGCAGCACCTTGGGAGCTGTGTCTTTGGCGGTGGGTTCCGGCATGCGCCGCAAGATGGCATTGATGCGCAGCAACAGCTCTTTGGGCTCAAAGGGTTTTGCCAGATAATCATCGGCGCCCGCCTCCAACCCTTCGATCCGATCGGTGGTGTCGCCTTTGGCGGTCAGCAACAGGATCGGGGTGCTCATCGTCTCGCGCAGATCGCGGGTAAGCGATATGCCATCTTCGCCGGGCATCATCACATCCATCACGATCAGATCAAAATCGAGACCCGACAGCACCCGGCGGGCATGCGCCGCATCGCGTGCCGCGGTGACCAGAAAACCGGCGCGCATGAGAAACTTCTTCAACAGGCCGCGGATCCGCTCGTCATCATCCACGATCAGCAGATGGGAATCAAAATTGCTCATGCGCCGGTCTCCCGCAATTTGGCGTAGGCGCGGCGCATATCCGCGTCCATCATCGCTTCGAGCACCCGTTTGAAGCCCTGCACCGCTTCGGGACCGGCTTCTTTATAGGCGGCGCGCATTCGCGTGCGTTGGGCATCGGATAGGCTGGCCTCCAGGGCGCGACCCTTATCTGTCAGGAACAGATGGCGTTCACGTTTGTCAGTGACGCCAACGCGGCTTTCCACCAGCCCGTCGCCGATCAATGCCCGCAGCACCCGATTGAGCGATTGTTTGGTGACCCCGAGGATCGACAACAGATTGTTGACCGTGGTGCCCGGCGCCCGGTTGATGAAGTGGATGGCGCGGTGATGGGCGCGCCCATAGGCCAGTTCTGCCAGAATACGGTCGGGATCTGCGGTGAAGCCGCGATAGGCAAAAAACATCGCCTCGATCCCCTGCCGCAACTGCTCATCCGTCAGGAACAGCAGGCTCTCTCCACCCAGTCCCTGCCGCGGTCGCCCCTGTTCCATGGGTGTATCCCCCTCTTGTCTCTGGGCCTCGTTGGTTGGGTCATTTTAAGTCAGCCTTGTTGACATTCCAAGTCTGAAGATGTATCGAATCGCAGGTTTGGCGCAACATTATGTCCGCATCGGCCATAATTAGCGCAACTAATGAAAATTTACTTCAGCTCAAGGAGGGTGCACCATGGCTGGTTACGAAGATCGCGACGGTTTGATCTGGATGGATGGTGAGATGGTCGAATGGCGTGATGCCAAGGTCCATATCCTCAGCCATGCCATGCATTACGCCTCCTCTGTTTTCGAGGGGGAGCGCGCCTACAATGGCAAGATCTTCAAGTCTCGCGCGCATTCGGAACGTCTGATTGCCTCGGCGGAGGCGTTGGATATGCCGATGCCCTACACTGTGGATCAGATCGAAGAAGCCAAAGAGGCCACGCTGAAAGCCTCCGGTCTGCAAGATGCCTATGTTCGCGCGATTGTCTGGCGTGGCTCCGGCGAAGACATGGGTGTCGCGTCTGCCAGAAACCCGGTTCGCATGGCGGTCGCGGTTTGGGGGTGGGGCGCCTATTACGGCGACGCCAAGATGAAGGGTGCCAAGCTCGACATCGCGGAATGGAAGCGTCCAAGCCCAGAGACCATTCCAGTTCATGCAAAAGCCGCAGGCCTCTACATGATCTGCACCATTTCAAAGCACAAAGCCGAGGCAAAGGGCTGCTCTGACGCGCTGTTCATGGACCACCGTGGCTACGTGGCTGAAGCGACAGGTGCCAACATCTTCTTCGTCAAAGACGGCGAAGTGCACACACCGACGCCTGACTGTTTCTTGAACGGGATCACCCGTCAGACTGTCATCCAAATGCTGAAAGACCAGGGCATCACCGTGCATGAACGCCACATCATGCCGGAAGAGCTCGACAGTTTTGAACAGTGCTGGCTGACCGGCACGGCGGCAGAGGTCACCCCGGTTGGTGAAATCGGCCCGCATAAGTTCGAGGTGGGCGAGCTTACCCAGCAGATCGCCAAAGCCTATGAGGAACTGGTGCGCAGCTGACGCACGGTATTGCTCGGAAAAAATCAAAGCGCGGAGATCTCTCCGCGCTTTTTTGTTGTCGGCCGCAATTATGGCTAACCGGGGGGTAGGGGCACTGTCGCAGGTTGCCTCAACTGACGCACGCCAGCGTATTTGTGCGGCGTGCCTCAGATCAGTTCTTGGGTTCTCCTACAGCTCGCGCCTTGCCTCGTTCCAGACCCAGCGCGCGCTCCCGCCAGGCAACAAGCCCGTTGGCCGCAACCACCAATACCGCCCCGGCCAGCATCACCATGGTTGGCAGTTCATTGAACCAGACATAGCCCAGCACGATTGCAAACAGCATGGCGGAGTAATCATAGGGTGCCAACATCGATGCTGGCCCAAACCGATAGGCCGACGTGACCAGGATCTGCGCAACCCCACCCACCAGACCCGCCAGGATCAGCAGCGCCAGCGTGCTGGGATCGGGCCAGACCCAGCCAAACGGCAGGGTACACAGCGCCAACAGCGAAGCTGTCATGGAAAAATAGAACACGATGGCCGCGGTGTGTTCGGTGCGCACCATCGATCGGATGTGGATCTGCACCAGCCCCCGCGCAATCGTGGCGACCAGAACCAGCAGCGCGCCCAGCGTGGCAGCATTGCCAAGATCACCGGTCCCCAACCGGGGCCACAGCATCACCACCACACCAAACAGTCCAACTGCGACGGCGCTGATCCGGATCAGGCGGATGCGCTCACCCAGCAAGAGTGCGGCCAGAATCAGGGTGAAGATCGGCGTGGCAAAGCCGATTGCCGTGACTTCGGGCAGGGGCAACAGCGCCAAACCCATAAAGGTCATGCCCATCGCAGATGTGCCCAACACTCCGCGCAGCACATGTTTTCCAGGATGGGTGGTTTTCAGCCCGTGGCGCAGTTCCCCGCGCATCGTCAGCCAGATCAGGATGATGGGAATGGCAAAAAAGGACCGGAAAAACACCGCCTGCCCCGGGGGCACCACTTCGGATGTTGCTTTGATGATGGCGGCGAGAACCGTGAACAGGCCAATGGCTGTGAGCTTCAGCGCAATGGCGCGGCCCGGCTGGTGCGAAGTGGAGGCTGTCGACATGCGCCGACCCTGCGCATCTCGCGCAGAAAGTGCAACGGGTTGATTTTCTCACGCGCCAATGTCCATGGTCGCCGCAGCGGCAAGGAGATCTGTTCATGTATGATGCCAACCCCCTTATTCATCATCTGCGCGCGGCATCCGTCGGGCGCGAGGATGCAGTGTTTGCTACCCAACCTTTGGCAGGGCCGGATGCCGCTGCGGTGACATTTGCCCAGCTGTTTGCACGCGCGGAACAAATGGCCGCTGAGCTGGTGGAGCAGGGGGTGCAACCGGGGGACCGGGTGGCGGTTCAGGTGCAGAAGTCCCTCGCCGCCATCGAACTCTATCTTGGCACCGTCATGGCCGGCGCTGTGTTCCTGCCGCTCAACACGGCTTACACCGACACGGAAGTGGCTTATTTTATCTCTGACGCCACGCCGCGTGTGTTTGTCTGCGATCCAGAGCGCGCCGGCTCCCTGCAATCTGTTGCGGCGCAGGCCAAGGTGTTGACGCTGGATGCTGCGGGGCAGGGCACGTTAAGCGCGCTGGCAGATCGCCAGGGCGGGTTTCAAGTGGTGGCGCGCAGCCCCGATGATCTGGCGGCGATCCTTTATACATCCGGCACAACCGGCCGCTCCAAAGGGGCGATGCTCAGCCATGCGAACCTCTATTCCAACTCGCGCACGCTGCGGGACCATTGGGAGTTTACCTGCGACGATGTGTTGATCCACGCCCTGCCGATCTTCCACACTCACGGGCTGTTTGTTGCCACCAATGTGGCACTGCTGGCCGCAGCCTCTGTTGTGTTCCTGCCCGGCTTTGACCGCGATGCGATTTTGCAAGCCATGCCCACAGCAACGGCTTTGATGGGGGTGCCGACCTTTTATACCCGCCTGCTGGCCGATGAACGCCTGACCCAGGAGTGTGCGGCAAATATGCGATTGTTCATCTCCGGTTCGGCGCCGCTGTTGGTCGACACTCATGAACAATGGGAGGCGCGCACAGGCCATCGCATTCTGGAACGGTACGGCATGACCGAAACCAATATGAGCACCTCCAACCCCTACCGAGGAGAGCGCATCGCGGGCACAGTGGGCCTGCCGCTCCCTGGTGTGGAGGCGCGCGTGATGGCAGAGGGCACAGAGCTGGCCGCGGGTGAAATCGGCGTGCTGGAGGTGCGTGGCCCCAATGTGTTTCAGGGCTATTGGCAGATGCCTGAAAAAACCGCCGAAGAGCTGCGACCGGATGGCTGGTTCATCACCGGAGACTTGGCCAAGATCGACAGCAATGGATATGTCACTATCGTGGGGCGGCAGAAGGATCTGGTCATCACCGGCGGCTTCAACGTCTATCCCAAAGAGGTTGAGGTGCTGATCGATGATATGCCCGGCGTGGTTGAAAGCGCGGTGATCGGCGTGCCGCACCCCGATTTTGGCGAGGCCGTGGTGGCGGTGGTGGCCCGTTCGGGTGATGAGATCAGCGCAGAGGCCATTCAGGCGGCGCTGGTTGGGCAATTGGCCAAATTCAAACAGCCCAAACATGTTGCACTGGTCGACGCCTTGCCCCGCAACACGATGGGCAAGGTGCAGAAAAAAGCCCTGCGCGAAACCTACGCAGGGCTGTTTGGCTGAAGCACTCTTCCGCCCGTCTGATCGGCAGGCAGGTCATCGCCCCACCCTCCAGGTGAGGGCGCTGACTTCAGTTTTGTTGCACTGCCGCGTGGACCTCTTCCTCGCGCCATTCCCGCAGAGCTTGTGTCAGGATCTGAAACGCAGAGCTGAGAAACAGACCAGCCATGATGCCGGCCACAATGAGATCGGGCCATCCCGTGGCTGTTCCCCAGACCCCAAGGGCTGCGATCATCACCGCCACATTGCCGATAGCGTCGTTGCGTGAACACAGCCAAACCGACCGCACATTTGCATCACCGTCCTTGTATCGCGCCAGCAGCGCCACCGAGATCAGATTGGCGGCGAGCGCGAGAAACCCGATGACACCCATGATCTCGGCCTGTGGCACGCCGATGACAAACACCTGATAGAGGGTCGAGCCAAAGACCCACAGCCCCATCAGCAACAGGCTGATCCCCTTGCCAAGTGCCGCGAGTGCTCGGGTGCGCAAGGGGGCTCCGATAACGGCGAGCGAGATGCCATAGGTCAGCGCATCGCCCAGAAAATCCAACGCATCCGCTTTCAGGGCCTGACTGCCCGCCATCTGTCCGGCGCCCATTTCGACGGCGAACATCCCGGCATTGATCCCAATCACCAGCCAGAGCCTGCGTTTATAATCCGCAGACACCCCATCAAACCGCGCGTTGTTGCAGCACCCTGCCATGTCACCTGTCCTCATCTCGATTCGAAGACAGGGTAATTGCTCTAGTGACTAGAGCTTCAAGAGGTTTGTGACAAAACCCGCGCGCCAGTGGCAGCCGCGCGCTCCCGCGGTTCAGCCGCCGATGTGACCTTGGTTTTCGCCAACCTGACCGCGATGCAACAGCAGATGATCGAGGATCACGCAGGCCATCATCGCTTCGCCCACTGGGACGGCACGAATACCAACGCAAGGATCATGGCGTCCCTTGGTAATCACCTCTGCGGGGCTGCCATCTTTGCGGATGGAGTGCCGCGGTGTCAGGATCGACGAGGTGGGTTTCACGGCAAAGCGCAGAACAATGTCCTGGCCTGTGGAGATCCCGCCAAGAATGCCGCCGGAATGGTTGGAGGAATAGACCGGATTACCATCCTCGCCGAGGAAGATTTCATCCGCGTTTTGCGACCCTTTGAGAACGGCTGCGTTCATCCCTTCGCCGATTTCCACGCCTTTGACCGCGTTGATCGACATCATGGCTGCGGCCAGGTCGGTGTCCAGTTTGCCATAGATCGGCGCGCCAATGCCTGCGGGTACGCCGCGGGCGACAACCTCGATCACGGCGCCAACGGAATCGTGGTCTTTGCGCAGGGCCTGCAGATAGTCTTCCCAGTCCTGCACGGCGGCGGCATCAGGAATC
The DNA here is from genome assembly GCF_022825805.1 of Phaeobacter sp. Lineage (GTDB taxonomy): Bacteria > Pseudomonadota > Alphaproteobacteria > Rhodobacterales > Rhodobacteraceae > Phaeobacter. Next base: position 5,410 of record NZ_JAJDWC010000045.1, on the reverse strand, counting down.
CAGAAATCATTTTGGTCGATGGCGTCCCAGTCGAACCGGCTGCGGTCGATCTCCATCTCGCCCATGCGGGTCATATAGCCTTTGATCTCCAGGCCAGGCACCAGCGATTTGATGGCCTCGCGGGCCACACCACCTGCGGCAACGCGGGCGGCTGTTTCGCGGGCGGAAGAGCGGCCACCGCCGCGGTAGTCCCGATTGCCGTATTTCTGGAAATAGGTGATATCCGCATGTCCCGGCCGGAAGGTCTGCGCAATATCGCCATAGTCTTTCGACCGCTGATCCGTGTTTTCAATCATCAGCTGGATCGGTGTGCCGGTCGATTTGCCGTCAAACACGCCGGACAGGATGCGCACGGCGTCTGGTTCGTTGCGCTGGGTCATGTTTTTGTTCTGACCAGGGCGCCGTTTGTCCAGCCAATGCTGCAGCATCTCTTCGTGGATCGGCACATTTGGCGGGCAGCCATCGACGGTCGCACCCAGCGCAGGCCCGTGGCTTTCCCCCCAGGTGGTGACACGGAACAGATGGCCAAAACTGTTGATCGACATGGATGCGGTCTCCTTTGTCGGGCCTGCCGGGCAAACCCTGATGCTGCCGGTGTGCTTAGCGGCCAGCGCCCTCTGTCTCAAGGGGTTTCCTGATCTCAGGCCGGTCTGTGTGATGGCGCGTTAACCGCATAGAAAGGACAGCGAGACTCCCCCAATGTTTCGCGTGCGAAACATTTGGACAGCATATCTGACCTATTCACCGGGGCGATCAGCGGTGCCGATGGATCCAGATCGTCGGGTATTTGCAGACCAATGCGCGGCTGCGCTTGTGTTTTGGTGCGGCCCTGCATAGGGTCCGCCACACCTCGGGGTGCGTCGTCGACGCTGAGATCACACCCGTAGAACCTGAACCGGCTAGAACCGGCGGAGGGAAGGTATGGACCGGCTCCACCCTTGCCCATCGCCGCAATGGAGGATGCCATGAAACATCTTGTATTTGCAGCAGGCATGCTGGGCGCAACAACGGCTTTTGCTGAGACGCCCGAATTGATCGTTTACACCTATGACAGCTTTGTTTCCGACTGGGGCCCCGGCCCGGCAGTTGAAAAAGCGTTCGAGGCCACCTGCGGTTGCGATCTGAAACTGGTGGGCGCAGGCGATGGCGCTGCGCTGCTGGCGCGACTGAAGCTGGAAGGCGAACGGTCGGATGCCGACGTGGTGCTTGGGCTCGATACCAATTTGACTGCGGCGGCCAAGGCCACCGGATTGTTTGCCGACCATTCGGTCAGCGCCGATTATGCGCTGCCCATCGCTTGGGAAGATGCGACATTTGCACCCTATGACTGGGGCTACTTTGCCTTTGTGCATAATGCAGATGCCACCGCGCCCAAGAACTTTGTCGAACTGGCGGCGAGCGATCTGAAAATCGTCATCCAGGATCCGCGGTCTTCGACCCCCGGTTTGGGGCTGTTGATGTGGGTTAAGGCCGCTTATGGCGACAAAGCCCCCGAGATCTGGGAAGGTCTGTCAGACAATGTGCTGACAGTCACCAAGGGTTGGTCCGAAGCCTATGGTCTGTTCCTGGAAGGCGAAGCTGACATGGTGCTGTCCTACACCACCTCCCCGGCCTATCACCTGATTGCGGAAGAAGACGCCAGCAAAGCCGCTGCCGCCTTTGACGAAGGCCACTACATGCAGGTGGAAGTCGCAGGCAAACTGGCCGCAAGCGACCAGCCCGAGTTGGCCGACCAGTTCCTGGCTTTCATGGTGTCTGATGCGTTCCAATCCATCATCCCGACCACCAACTGGATGTATCCCGCTGTGACCCCGGCAGAGGGTCTGCCGGAAGGTTTTGACACGTTGGTCACCCCGGAAAAGTCGCTCTTGCTGAGCGCGGACGAAGCGGCGGCTCTGCGTGATGCGGCATTGGATGAATGGCTGACCGCGCTCAGCCGCTAAGATCCCGTTGGGGATTGGGCGTCGCAGCTGGTGTTGCGGCGCTCATGATCGGGGTGCTGTTCGCGGTTGCGCTGCGGGCGGATCCCGGTGCGGGGCTTGGCCCTGCGGATTGGTCTGCCATTCGCTTTACCGTGTGGCAGGCGATCCTGTCAGCGTCGTGCAGTGTGCTATTGGCGATACCCGTGGCGCGAGGCATTGCGCGCCGCAGGTTTTGGGGGCGGCGGGTGCTGATCGCGCTGATGGGCGCACCGTTTATCCTACCTGTGATCGTTGCCATCCTGGGCATTCTGGTTGTGTTCGGACGCTCCGGCTGGATCAGCGACCTGTTGGTTTTGATGGGGCAAGAGCCTTTGCGGATCTACGGGCTGCAGGGGGTCGTTTTGGCCCATGTCTTTTTCAACCTGCCGCTGGCCACGCGTCTCATTTTGCAAGGCTGGCAAGAAATTCCGGCAGAACGGTTCCGGCTCGCAGCGCAGCTGAACGTGGATGGTCCCAGCATGTGGCGGCTGTTGGAATGGCCGATGCTGCGCCAGGTGGTGCCCGGGGCGTTTGCTGTCATCTTTGCTATTTGTCTGTCCAGCTTTGCGGTTGCCTTGACCCTTGGAGGCGGGCCGCGTGCGACCACGATCGAGCTGGCGATTTATGAGGCGTTTCGATTGGAATTTGACCTGGGCCGCGCCGCTCTGCTGTCGGGCTTGCAGCTGGTGTTGACCGGTCTGGCAGCTTTTGTGGCGTTGCGCATGGCCATCGGGGAAGGGTTCGGCAGCGGTTTGGACCGTCCGCTGCGACGCTGGGACGGACAGGCCGCGGTGGCGCGTGGGCTGGATGTGGTGTGGATCACCGCTGCGGGCCTGTTTCTGGTGCTGCCCTTGGCGGCCATCGTTCTGTCCGGGATTCCGGGGCTACTGAGCCTCAGCGCGCGGTCGGCTGATCTGCTGGTACGGGCTGCGGGCAACTCGCTGGTGATTTCCGCGACCTCAACCCTTCTGATGCTGGTCTTGGTGGTTCCGATGACTGTTGCGATTGCGCTTCGACCACTGAATGGTGGTGGGGTTCTGGCGGAACTGGCAGGATTGTTGGGATTGGCAGTATCCCCGCTGGTGATCGGCACCGGTTTGTTCATCGTTCTCTTCCCCTTTGTTGATCCCTTTGCACTGGCGTTGCCGGTGACCGCGCTGGTCAATGCGTTGATGGCGTTGCCCTTTGCGCTGCGCATTCTGGTGCCACGTGTGCGCGATATTCTGGCTCGCTATGGGCGGTTGGCGCTTTCGCTGGATCTGCAGGGATGGACCTTTATGCGCGTTGTTCTGCTGCCGCGATTGCGCCCGCAGCTTGGCTTTGCCGCTGGATTGGCAGCGGCTTTGTCGATGGGGGATCTTGGGGTGATTGCGCTGTTTTCGGATAGCGAGACCGCGACCCTTCCGCTGCAGGTCTATCGGTTGATGGGCGCCTATCGCACTGACGCGGCAGCGGCGGGGGCTTTGCTGCTGCTGTGCTTGTCGGTCGGGATGTTCTATGTGCTGGACCGGGGAGGGCGGCGCCATGCTGAAACTTGAAGGGTGCGAGCTGCAAAACGGTGGGTTTTCGCTGGCAGCCGATCTGCAGATCGAGGCCGGTCAGCGGGTTGCGGTGATTGGTCCCTCGGGGGCGGGCAAGACCACGTTGATCGAAGCGATTGCTGGATTTTTGCCGATTTCCCGCGGGCGATTGATCTGGCGCGATCAGGACCTGACCGCCATGGCCCCCGGTCGTCGCCCCATGGCCATGTTGTTTCAGGACAGCAATTTGTTCCCGCATCTGAGCGTGGCGCAGAATGTGGGCTTGGGCATTCGCCCGAACCTGCGATTGAACGCAACAGAACAGGCCAAGGTGCAGGCTGCGATTGATCGGGTCGGGCTGAAAGGGTTGGAAGATCGAAAGCCTGCAGCCCTGTCGGGTGGGCAGCAAAGCCGCGTTGCCCTTGGCCGCGTATTGGTGCAGGGGCGCGATGTGCTGCTGTTGGATGAACCATTTGCCGCATTGGGCCCTGCCCTGAAGGCCGAAATGCTGGATCTGGTGGCCGCGTTGGCGGCAGAATCGGGGGCAACTGTTTTGATGGTCAGCCATGATCCGGCGGATGCGCGGCGCATTGCCGATCAAGTGGTGTTGGTGGCGGAGGGTCTGGCCCATCCTCCGGTGGCGACGGGACCGTTGTTGGACAATCCACCGCCTGCGTTGAAGGCCTATCTGGGATAGGCCTTCTGTAGGCTGTGATCAGTCGCTGAGCGCCTCGGCGCGTGTTTTGGTGATCATCAATGCGGCATTGGCTGCTTCGCGACCTTTGTCCACGAAATGGGCTCGATAGATGGCGTTGTGGTGATCGGTTTCCTGATATTGATGCGGGGTCAGCGACACCGACAGAACCGGTACATTGGTTTCCATCCCGGCCTGCATCAGCCCATCTACCACGGCTTGGGCGACAAAGTCGTGGCGATAGATGCCGCCATCCACGACAAAGGCCGCGCAGGCGATGGCCTGATATTTGCCGGTCTGGGCCAGGTTTTTCGCCAGCAGTGGCATTTCAAAAGCGCCGGGAACATCAAAGACATCAATCTGGTCCGCTGGGATCAGCTCTTGAAAGCCCTCCAGCGCACGATTGACGATATCCGCATGCCAGCGGGCTTTGATAAACGCGAAACGGGTGTGTGCCATGGTCTGTATCTCCTAAAGGTTTGACACGTCACCCAAGGCGATCACGAGCAAAGAGAGCCCAGGTTGCCCTGGCTCTGCCCTGCACGTTCTCTTCCATCCGGACTGTGACCGTCGGCTCTGGAGTTGCACCAGATCTGCTGACACTTCTGCCGGGAGATGCACTCTGACCGGATCAGCCGATTCTGCAATCGGGACGAACCAACCAGGGGTGCAGGACGCCCTGTGCAAAAGCCGCTCGCGGGCTTACGGGACATCCCGCTTACCGCCGGTGGGGAATTTCGCCCCGCCCTGAGAACGGCGCGACCATGGCTGGAAGTATCCTCCATGGCAAGAGTGCTCTGCGGTGCAAAATGCATCAAAACAGGTTTTCCTTGCGCCATTGCCCGCTATAGTTGCTCGAGCTTTGATGAATTCCCGAATTGAACCGAAGGATCTGCTGATGAAACTCTATCATGCCCCGACATCGCCCTATGTTCGCAAAGTCATGGTTGTGCTGCATGAGACAGGACTGCTGGATCAGGTCGAGATTCATTCAGTCGCCACAACGCCCGTTTCGCCAAGCGCGGATCTGCAGGCGGCAAACCCTCTGGCGAAGATCCCCGCGCTGGAGCGTGCGGATGGCGGGACGCTCTATGTGTGGAGCCTCAATAGGTTGTTCCGATTTAATCGTAACCGGCTGATTGGTGGTTTTGATTTTAGGGCCGCGTGTGGTCTGTGCCAATTGTAGAGATGTGTCCAGACGGGCAGATCGGCGGCGCGGTCGTCTGAGGTCTGGT
>NZ_JAJDWC010000147.1 GCF_022825805.1 Phaeobacter sp. | reverse complement strand
TCGCGCTCGACCCAAAGGTGTCAGTCTGGCATTGCTGTGAATGTTCATTCGATCCCTCCGAATAGGGTTGGTGCTTGGTAACTCCAACCAACTCGGTCTGGATCGAATGGACAACCTGTTGAAAGCTCACACCTAGAGCGGACCTCGGGCAGATCTGGGGTTGGGCTGAAACTGTCCCTGGGGCTGATGCGCCTCAGTGTCCAGAGGTTTTGGAAAACAGATGGATGATCAAAATCCCGGCCATGATCAAAATCAGGCCAAGAACCGCGGGCAGGTCAAGCCGCTGGCCGAATACAAGCCAGCCAATGATAGCGATGAAGAAAATCCCCAACCCCGACCAGATGGCATAGACCACACCCACCGGCATATTGCGCAGGGTCAACGCCATCAGATAAAATGCCAACCCATAGGCCACCGCCACCAGGATCGATGGACCCAGGCGGCTGAATTGCTGGCTCGCCTGCAGCGCGGTGGTGCCAACGGTTTCGGCGATCACTGCCAAAACAAGGTAGATGTAGTGAACTGGCATCGTCGGCTCCGCAACTTCAATGACGTGATTTAAATGCTTGTATTTTCAGAAAACCATGGCGCCACGCGACTCCTGACATGGTCCCAGACCTTGGGTGCGCCACGCTGGACCTTCTGGCCGACGCGGGTGTCGAGTTGTGTCAGGGTCACATCATAGTCGCGCCAGCTGCCACCGCCGGACAACAGGTTCAGCAACACCGGCTGCACGCGGTCGATGGCTTTGGCAAACACCGCGTCATTCGTCTGGGCATCTTCGAACTCCTGCCAGATCTGGCGGAACTGCTGGCCTTCTGCCCTGGGCAGCAGACCAAACAGCCGGTCAGCGGCGGCTTGCTCCTCGGCTTCGATCCGGGCCAGATCCTCTGGGCTGAGGCTGGTGTGAATGGGGACATCGCCCGCATCGATTTCCACGATGTCGTGCAGCAGCAACATCTGCAGAACCCGGTTGACGTCGATAGGCGCGTGGCTGTGTTCGGCCAAAACCCACGCGTAAAGCATGATGTGCCAGCTGTGCTCGGCGGAGTTTTCCCGGCGGGATCCATCGCCCAGCGTTGTGGCGCGCAGCACTGTTTTCAGACCGTCAGATGCGTTCAGAAAAGCGATAGGCTGGGCCAGATCGTTGTTGGGCGCCTTACCTTCAAGACGCGATGTAATATGCTGATATATCTCTGGGAAATCGGTTTCCAGCGCCGCAGCGCGGCCGCCAAAGACGTTGTCGCGCACCACATCCAGATGAAAAGCTGGCACGTCCTTGTTGTACAGCGTCTGCATGATCGGCTGGCAGTGGTCGATGCGCTTCGCCCAGACCGCATCCGCGGTTTGCCCGGCTTCAAACTCCTCCCACAGGGCGAGGAAGCGTTGCCCCTGATCGTCTGGCAGCAGGCCAAACAACCGCTGTGCGGCTTCTGCTTCTGCCTTGGCGATCTGGTCCCAATCGGCGTCTTCGGAGATCGGAACATCGCCCACATCGATTTCGACCAGATCATGCAGCAACAACATCTGCATCACGCGCTCGGTGGTCACGTCTTTCGGGGCGAAAGGGGAGAGAGCCGCCGCATAAAGGGCCAGGTGCCAGCTGTGCTCTGCGGAGTTTTCAACGCGCGAGCCATCGAGGATCAGATTTTGCCGCTCTACGCTGCGTAACTTGTCCGCCTCCAGAAGAAATTGGAATTGACGGTCAAGTCGCGCAGCAGGGTCAATCATTCTCGGTCTCTTTGGCAGTTAAATGAGCTTTGGCTGAAATAATTTTATTGTTCAGAAAATCGCGCGCCTTGCGCTCGGCAAGACGCACCCGCATTTCTGTCAGAAACGCTTCTTCGAGTGATTGAGACGCTGCCCCCAAAACCTGGCTGACCTCCATATACAGGCGGTCTTCGCCGGTGGCATCCTGTACCTTCAGGGTGTCCACCGCGAGCTTTTGGGCCAGCGTTTCAATCGTGCCCATTAGCGTGAATTCTCCGTCAGACGGCGCTTCACGTAATCAGACACCGTGTCGATCATCGGGTCCATGTGATCATCCTGGAAGAAGTGATCCGCGCCCTCGACTTCGGTGTGGGTGATGGTGATGCCTTTTTGCTCGTGCAGCTTGTTGACCAGGCTGACGGTGTCCGCAGGCGGTGCCACCCGGTCAGCGGTGCCGTTGATGATCAGGCCGGACGATGGGCAGGGTGCAAGGAACGAGAAGTCATACATGTTCGCAGGCGGCGCCACAGAGATGAAGCCGGTGATTTCCGGCCGCCGCATCAGCAACTGCATGCCGATCCACGCGCCAAAGGAGAACCCAGCAACCCAACAGTGCTTGGAGTTGGAGTTCATTGACTGCAGATAATCCAGTGCGGATGCCGCATCGGACAATTCGCCAACACCCTGATCGTATTCGCCCTGGCTGCGCCCAACCCCGCGGAAATTGAACCGCAAAACCGTGAAGCCCATGTTGTAGAAGGCGTAGTGCAGATTGTAGACGACCTTGTTGTTCATCGTACCACCGAACTGGGGGTGCGGGTGCAGAACAATCGCGATTGGCGCGTCTTTTTCTTTTTGGGGATGATAGCGGCCTTCCAGGCGGCCTTCGGGTCCAGGGAAAATGACCTCAGGCATGGGTGAGAGGATCCTACTCTTATTTTTGAAGGTGCATGTCGGGAAAACTTGACGAATTCCGTCGGGCACCTTAGAACGGTTCTAATTGATGGCAGAGGCCACGTCTCGCTGTCGTCCCGCTGAGATACGCATTGCAGTCGAGAACGTCAATATTTTCGCTGCTTCGCCCGCTGATGGAGACCTATTTGTTATGAAACTTTCCACAAAAGGTCGCTACGCGATGGTGGCGCTCGCGGATATCGCGCTGCAGCCTGCGGATCAGCTGGTCAACGTAGGTGATATCTCCAAGCGGCAGGATATCTCCATGCCCTATCTCGAACAGCTGTTTGTAAAGCTGCGGCGCGCGGGGCTTGTTGAATCGGTGCGTGGGCCCGGTGGTGGCTACCGTCTGGCGCAGCCAGCGTCCGACATCCGGGTTGTCGATATCCTGGCAGCCGTCGATGAAACCGTCGATGCCATGCACAAAGGCGCGGGTGCCTCTGGTGGTTTGTCCGGCAGCCGTGCGCAATCACTGACCAACCGGTTGTGGGAGGGGTTGAGCGCCCATGTTTACGTCTTTCTGCATCAGACACGGCTGTCTGATGTGGTGCGGAACGATCTTGCGCCTTGCCCAGCGGTACCCACGCTCTTTGCTGTGGTGGATGACTGATCGCAGCGAGTTGGGATTTAAGATGTATTTCGGGGGTGGGTTCTGCAATCGCCTACTTAAGCTGCAGAAAACCTCTGAGAAACGCCTTGTAAGTCGCTGGTAAAAATAACTATTACGCCCCGAAACTGACAGTGGGCACTAGATCTGAAATGGAGCCAAACTTGGCCATGCAACGGGTGTATCTGGATCATAATGCAACGACGCCGATCACATCGGCGGCGAAGCAGGCGATGATCGACGCGATGGAGCGTTGCGGTAACCCGTCTTCTGTTCACTCAGAGGGGCGTGCGGCCAAAGCTGTGGTGGAGCGCGCCCGCGCGCAGGTTGCTGCAGCCTTTGGTGCGGATGGTGCAGATATCGTCTTTACCTCTGGTTCGACCGAAGGGGCTGCTTTGGCGATGGCGGGGCGTGAGCTGCATGGCGCGCCAATCGAACATGATGCGGTCAGGGCCTGGAGTGTCGAAGATCTGTCCGTTGCAGCCGACGGGCGCGTTGCAGTTTCGCAGCCAGAGGCCACGACTTTGCAGTTGGCCAATTCCGAAACCGGCGTGGTGCAAACGCTGCCCGAGGGCCTTGCGTTGACCGATGCGACCCAGGCGTTTGGCAAAATGCCTGTCGCGTTCAACTGGATGGGCGCAACCATGGCGTTGATCTCTGCGCATAAGCTTGGCGGCCCCAAAGGTGTTGGCGCCCTGGTGATGAAGCGTGGCACCGATATTCCGGCGCAGATTCGCGGCGGCGGACAGGAAATGGGGCTTCGCTCTGGGACCGAAAATGTCATTGGAATCGCAGGGTTCGGGGCCGCAGCTGAAGCTGCTGCAGCGGCGCTTGCGGATGGCGTTTGGCAGCGTGTCGAAAAGCTGCGCGATTTGATGGAGGACGCCCTTGTAGCGGGCGCATCCGATACTATTTTTGTCGGGAAAACAGCAACGCGTTTGCCCAACACAAGCTGCTTTGCAGCACCCGGCTGGAAAGGCGAAACCCAGGTCATGCAAATGGACCTCAGCGGATTTGCCATCAGTGCTGGCAGCGCATGTTCCAGTGGGAAAGTGAAATCAAGCGCAGTGCTGACTGCGATGGGTTTCGATCAGACAACCGCCCAGAGCGCCATTCGCGTGTCTCTTGGGCCAGACACAACAGAAACAGATGTGCTGCGCTTTGCCGAAGTGTGGTGTGCAAAACAGAAGAAACACCGCGCCCGGGTGGCGTGAGGATTGCAGGAGATGACCATGACCGCTTTGGATAACATTCAGGTGAAAGAAGGCGTCGATCAGGAAACCGTCGACGCTGTGCGCGAAGTCGGTGGCACCTACAAATACGGCTGGGACACCGACATCGAAATGGAATACGCGCCAAAGGGCGTCAATCCAGATATCGTCCGGCTGATTTCCGACAAAAACGAAGAACCCGAGTGGATGACCGAATGGCGTCTGCAGGCGTTCCAGCGTTGGGAACAGATGGACGAGCCGGATTGGGCCATGGTCAGCTACCCTGAGATCGATTTTCAGGACCAGTACTACTACGCGCGCCCCAAATCGATGGAAGTGAAGCCCAAGTCGCTTGACGAGGTCGACCCCAAACTGCTGGCGACCTACGAAAAGCTGGGCATCCCATTGAAAGAGCAGATGATCCTCGCAGGTGTCGAAGGCGCAGGCGACAGCCCGCAAGAGGGCCGCAAAGTGGCTGTGGACGCGGTGTTCGACTCCGTCTCTGTCGGTACGACCTTTCAGAAAGAGCTGAAAGAAGCAGGCGTCATCTTCTGCTCGATCTCCGAAGCGATCCGCGAACACCCCGAGTTGGTAAAGAAGTATCTTGGCTCGGTCGTTCCGGTCTCGGACAACTTCTATGCGACGTTGAACTCTGCCGTGTTCTCGGATGGGTCGTTTGTTTACGTGCCGCCCGGTGTGCGCTGCCCGATGGAACTGTCGACCTATTTCCGCATCAACGCAGAAAACACTGGTCAGTTCGAACGCACGCTGATCATCGCGGACAAGGGCTCTTATGTGTCCTACCTCGAAGGCTGCACCGCACCGCAGCGCGACACTGCACAGCTGCACGCCGCGGTCGTGGAAATCATCATCGAAGAGGATGCCGAGGTGAAATACTCCACCGTTCAGAACTGGTATCCCGGCGATGAAAACGGCAAAGGCGGCATCTATAACTTTGTGACCAAGCGCGCGGATTGCCGTGGTGACCGCTCCAAAGTGATGTGGACCCAGGTGGAAACCGGCTCTGCCGTGACCTGGAAATACCCATCCTGCATCCTGCGTGGTGAGGAAAGCCAGGGCGAATTCTACTCGATCGCCATCGCCAACAACATGCAGCAGGCTGATACCGGCACCAAGATGGTGCACCTCGGCAAAAACACCAAATCCCGCATCGTGTCCAAAGGCATCTCCGCCGGTAAGGCACAGAACACATACCGTGGTTTGGTGTCGATGCACCCGAAGGCGAAAGACAGCCGCAACTACACGCAATGTGACAGCTTGCTGATCGGTGACAAATGTGGCGCCCACACGGTTCCCTACATCGAGGTTAAGAACAACTCCTCCCGCGTGGAGCACGAGGCGACGACGTCCAAAGTGGATGACGACCAGCTGTTCTACTGCCGCCAGCGCGGCATGGACGAGGAAGAGGCGGTGGCCCTGGTGGTCAACGGCTTCTGCAAGGACGTGCTGCAGGCGCTGCCGATGGAGTTTGCCATGGAAGCCCAGCAGCTGGTTGCGATCTCGCTGGAAGGGTCTGTGGGGTAAAGCTGACGGTGGAAAAGAGGGCGAAGACCGAGGTCAAAACCTTTGAATACAATGCGAAAGAAGGTCTTCGCGCCGTTGCGTTCATATGGTTCTTTCAGCGCATTGCCAAACCCCTTTTCGTCTTTGCCTTGCTGACGGCAATCATGGCCTTTGCCAGGAATGGAGTTGTGGCGGGGCTGCTCTGTTTGGCGATTTTTGGAGGACCCGTTCTGCTGCTTTGGGGGTTCACCACCCGGCAAGGACGAAAAGTGTTGGAGTATTGGAAAAAATGATCATCACAACGACAAACTCCGTCGAAGGCTACCAGATCGCCGACTACAAAGGCATCGTGGTGGGTGAGGCGATCATGGGCGCCAATGTGGTGCGCGATGTCTTTGCCTCCATCACAGACATCGTCGGTGGCCGGTCTGGCGCCTATGAGAGCAAACTGCAGGACGCGCGCGAAACGGCTCTTCATGAGTTGGAGGATCGGGCGCGCGCGCTCGGCGCCAATGCCGTCGTTGGCGTCGATCTGGACTACGAGGTCGTCGGCCAGTCGATGTTGATGGTGTCGGCAAGTGGAACCGCCGTCGTTATCGGCTGACGCCATCTACAAAGCGCGAATTCCTGGGTGTGAAACGCAATGCAAGTCGTTGAAACAAAACAGAACAAGAGACAGGAGACACGGCGGCGGGCAGCCGTTCGTGCGCGCTTGTCTGTTCTGGACGACGCGTTTGCCCCCAGTCGCGCCCTGCGCATCGTCGACATTGGGGCCAACCCGATCAACACGCCGCCCTACGCGGATCTGTTCGATCTCGGGGGCTGTGACCTCTGGGGATTTGAACCGGGGGATGAGGCGTTCGCTGCTTTGCAGGCCGAACAGCAGGATCGGGCGCATTACGTCAAAGCCGCGGTTGGAAAGCCTGGCCCAGCAGACTTTTATCCCCATCCGCAGTCCGGACTTGCCTCTTGCGTGCCGATTGACGCGGCCTCTGTCGCCCGCATTGGCAAGGCGCGGTGGCACAAACCGGATCTGCAGCCGATCCAGATGACACTGGTTGGGCTGGATCAACTGGACGAGGCGGAGTTGCCGAAACCGGATGTCGTGAAAATCGATATCCAGGGCGGTGAGCTGGACGTTTTTGTCCACGGTCGCGACAGGCTGTCGGACGCCATCTGCGTGATCTGCGAGGTGCGGTTTCATCGCATTTATCAGAACGAACCGAAGTGGCGCGAGGTGGATGAAGAGCTGGCCCATCAGGGCTTTGCCCTGCACAAGTTCGATTTCACCAAGACCGTCGGCCTGGATCACTCACAGCGTGGGCGACTGGATGCGCGGGCCACCCGCAGTCAGCTGCTGGATGGTGATGCGATCTATATCCGTGCGTTGGATACCATGGACGAGTGGACAGACACGCAGGTCAAATCGCTGGCTTATACGGCAGCCTGTGTGATCGACAGCCATGATTTGGCGCTCGTTGCGCTGGATGAGCTGGTGCGGCGGGGGAGCATCGCCGACACGACCCCAGAAACCTATGTGGCGAGCCTGCCGCGCTGGATGCGCCAGAGCAGGCCCGCTGAACAAAACTAGACAAACAGTAATCGACCGGGCCGAGTGCCTGCAGAGAAAAAACGAGGAAATCATGCTCGAAATCAAAAATTTGCACGTAAAACTTGAAGAAGAGGACAAGCAGATCCTCAAAGGCGTGAACCTGACTGTTGAAGCAGGCAAGGTGCATGCGATCATGGGCCCCAACGGCTCCGGCAAATCCACGCTGTCTTATGTGCTGTCCGGTCGAGACGGTTACGAAGTCACCGATGGTGAGGCGTCTCTGCTGGGCGAAGATATCCTGGACATGGAGCCCGAAGAACGCGCCGCCGCGGGTATCTTCCTGGCGTTCCAGTATCCGGTCGAAATTCCGGGTGTCGGCAACATGACGTTCCTGCGCACCGCGGTGAACGCACAGCGCAAAGCCCGCGGAGAAGATGAGCTGAGTGCTGCAGACTTCCTGAAAGAAGTGCGCGCGAAAGCAAAAACGCTGAAAATCGACGCGGACATGTTGAAGCGCCCGGTCAATGTTGGCTTCTCCGGCGGCGAGAAAAAGCGCAACGAGATCCTGCAGATGGCGATGCTGGAACCCAAGATGTGCATCCTGGACGAAACCGACTCCGGTTTGGACGTCGACGCCATGAAACTGGTGTCCGAAGGTGTGAACGCGTTGCGCGACGAAGGCCGCGGTTTCTTGGTTATCACGCATTATCAGCGTCTTCTCGATCACATCAAACCTGATGTCGTGCACATCATGGCCGATGGCCGTATCGTTAAAACCGGTGGCCCAGAGCTGGCACTGGAAGTCGAAAACAACGGCTACGCCGATATCCTCGCGGAAGAGGGGGTGTAAATGGGCCTTCCTGATCAGAAACAAACCGCAACAGAGGCACTTCTGGCGACGCTGACCATGCCAGAGGGCGGCTGTCTCGCAGCGGCGCGCAAAGCTGCGCTGTCGCGGGTGCAGACCCTTGGCCTGCCAGGTCGCCGGGATGAGTATTGGAAATACACCCGTCCCGACACATTGGTTCAGCCAGATGCGCCAGCAGCGGCCGTATTTGACGCGGGCGAAGCGCCGATGTTCGATGAATTCGACCGGATCAAAGTCGTGTTTGTCGATGGTGTGTTTTCGCCCGAAGAGTCCGATGATCTGAGCCTTGAAGGCATCTCCATCGAGCGGATCGCAGATATCTGTGACAAGGACATCCATTGGGGCAAGGACCTGTACGGTGTTCTGGAAGCGCGCGGGCAGGACCCGGTTGCACGCCCGCTGGCGGCGCTGAACACAGCGTTTGCCCAGGATGGTGTTGCCATCCGCGTCACCGGCACCCCGTCAAAGCCAGTGAACCTGGTCTATCGCCATCAGTCCGACAGCTCGGATGCGATCCTGCACCACATCGTGCGGGTCGAAAGCGGTGCAACCGCGACCATCCTAGAGAACGGTCCCGCGGCTTCGCGCTTCAACAAGTGCATGGAAGTTGACGTGGCCGACGGTGGCACCCTGCATCTGGTGCGCGCGCAAGGCCGCGATCACGAGCGCCGGGCCGCGACCCATCTGTTTGCCCGTCTTGGCAAAGAGTCGGTTTTCAAGGCCTTCACGCTGACCGTCAATGGTGTTCTGACCCGCAACGAAGCGGTGATTGAGCTGACAGGCGACGATGCCATGGCCCATATTGCGGGTGCTTGCGTTGGTGACGGTGATTTCCATCACGATGACACCGTGTTCATCACCCATGACGCCGTCAATTGTGAGAGCCGCCAGGTTTTCAAAAAGGTGCTGCGCAATGGTGCGACCGGCGTTTTCCAGGGCAAAATCCTGGTGAAGGAAGGCGCGCAAAAGACTGATGGATATCAGATTTCTCAGTCGCTCCTGCTGGATGACGACAGCCAGTTCCTGGCCAAGCCAGAGCTGGAGATCTACGCCGATGACGTGGCTTGTTCCCACGGCTCGACCTCTGGCGCGATCGACGAAGAGGGTCTGTTTTATCTGCGCTCGCGCGGTGTGCCTGCGGATGTTGCGACAGATCTTCTGACGCTGGCATTCCTGGCCGAAGCCGTTGATGAGATCGAAGATGATGAGATCGCAGGCGCTCTTGTCACCCGGCTGGAAGGCTGGCTGGCGCGGCGTCGCTGATGTCGGTCACTCAGGACATTGTTGCCACATATAAGGGGCCGCGCAGAGTTATTGCGCGGCGTCTTGCCATGGGGCTGCAAGAAAACCGGTTGTTGGCATTGGTCATGGCAGGGTGCGCCCTGACCTTCATCGCCAACATGCCGGTGCGCGCGCGCGAAGCCCATCTGACAGGCGATGATCTGAATATGTTGCTTGGTGCTTCCCTGCTTGGGCTGATCTTCATTGCGCCTTTGCTGCTCTATGGATTGGCCCAGATCACGCATTGGCTGGCGCGATTGTTGCGTGGGCGCGGTGACAGTGCGCAGGCGCGGCTTGCGCTGTTTTGGGCGTTTCTGGCCGCCAGTCCGCTGATGTTGTTGCGGGGTTTGGTCGCTGGATTTATCGGACCAGGTCTGGAATTGACACTTGTGGGTGGGCTCTGGTTCATCCTGTTCTTGTGGTTCTGGACCTCAGGGTTGATACAGGCATATTGGGTGCAGCCACCGGTGCGTGGCTGATCCGTTGAACGCGTGGGTGAACGACGTGCAGTGGGGCGAGAAATGAACCCGTATCAAACACTTCTGGCGATGACCTTCCAATCGCCTCGGGCCGCGGCGCGGTCCATTTTGGACATGAACTGGCCGCGCGAGGCGCTGTTGCTGGCGTTGGCGTTGACCTCGGTGGTCAACACGCTCTTGCTGGTGCTGTCTGAACTCTTGCTGCCCGCGGTGGGCGGCGCAGCCTTTGGGATGCCATCTTTGCTTTATGCTGGTGCGGCCTTTGGTCTGCATCTTGGCACCTGCGTGTTGTTGACATGGACGGGGCGCTGGATTGGCGGGCAGGGCGGTTTTGCTGGCATTCTGGCACTGACCGTGTGGCTGAATGCGCTGCAGATCGGGTTGTTTGCCGTTGTCATGGTGCTACATCTGATCTTGCCGCTCGCTGCATCGCTGCTGGCGATGCTCAGCAACTTTGTGATGTTGGCGATTTTTGTGATGTTCATCCAGGAGGCGCATAAATTCAGCTCCATCTGGCGCGCGATTGGCGCGTTGATGATGTCTGCGATCCTTGTCGCCTTGTTGATTTCTTTTCTTCTGGGCTCACAAGCCCCCGGTCTCTTAGGTCTTCCCGATCATGTATGATATCGAAAAAATTCGTGCCGACTTTCCGATCTTGTCGCGAGAGGTGAATGGCAAGCCGCTGACCTATCTGGACAACGGGGCTTCGGCGCAAAAACCGCAGGTTGTGATTGATGCGATCACACGGGCCTATTCCGAAGAATATTCCAATGTTCATCGTGGCTTGCACTATCTCTCTAATCTCGCAACCGAGAAATATGAAAGCGTGCGTGGCACCATCGCGCGGTTTCTGAATGCCGCGCATGAAGACCATATCGTGATGAACTCCGGCACCACCGAGGGCATCAACACCATCGCATACGGCTGGGCGATGCCGCATCTCGAGGCGGGTGATGAAATCGTGCTCAGCATCATGGAGCATCACGCCAATATCGTGCCCTGGCATTTCTTGCGCGAGCGCCAAGGTGTGACACTCAAATGGGTCGAAACCGAAGCGGACGGCAGCCTTGATCCGCAAAAGGTGATTGACGCCATCGGTCCGAAGACAAAGCTGATCGCAATCACGCAGTGTTCCAATGTCTTGGGGACCGTCGTTGATGTCAAAACCATTTGCCATGCGGCGCGGGAGCGTGGTGTGGCGACATTGGTCGATGGCTCACAGGCGGCGGTGCACATGCCTGTTGATGTGCAGGACATCGGATGCGATTTCTATGCCATCACTGGACATAAACTCTATGGGCCGTCCTCCTCGGGTGCGTTGTATATCCGGCCCGAGCGGATGGAAGAGATGCGGCCCTTCATCGGTGGTGGTGACATGATCAAAGAGGTCGGCCGCGATCAGGTGATCTACAATGACGCGCCGATGAAGTTTGAGGCAGGCACGCCGGGTATCGTTCAGATGATCGGATTGGGTGTTGCGCTGGATTACATGATGGGTGTCGGGATGGAGAACATCGCAGCCCATGAAGCAGGGTTGAGAGCCTATGCCAGTGACCGGCTCGCAGGCCTGAACTGGGTCAGCGTTCAGGGGCAAACCGCAGATAAAGCAGCGATTTTCAGCTTCACGCTTGATGGCGCGGCCCACGCGCACGACATCTCGACCATCCTCGATAAGAAAGGGGTGGCTGTGCGCGCGGGCCAACATTGCGCGGGCCCCCTGATGGAGCATCTGGGTGTCAGCGCGACCTGTCGGGCGTCCTTTGGCATGTATAACACCACCGAAGAGGTTGATGTGTTGATCGACGCGCTGGAATTGGCGCATGACCTTTTTGCCTGACCCGACATAGGGATGGCCCTAGCTGTGGAGCCTCAATAGGTTGTTCCGATTTAATCGTAACCGGCTGATTGGTGGTTTTGATTTTAGGGCCGCGTGTGGTCTGTGCCAATTGTAGAGATGTGTCCAGACGGGCAGATCGGCGGCGCGCTCGTCTGAGGTCTGGT
>NZ_JAJDWC010000031.1 GCF_022825805.1 Phaeobacter sp. | reverse complement strand
GGCAAGACTGCCTTGATGAACTCCCACTCCAGATCGCTCATGTCCGAACGCGCCATTTTCACACCCCAGCATGTTGTTTTGCTGGAAATGAAGCACAAGCCAATACGAATGATAAGGAATTTATAGGTGTGCTGCCTAGATATTGAGGTTGGAGGCTCGGTTTGTAAGGAGAATTCAGATCAGCTTTTGGATCGTTAGGCACCGCTTTTGCTGGAGGAATATGCGCCGAGGCGAGGGAATCATGCGGCAGATTTGACGGGCTGTCGCCCTGACGGTCCAGCTGATTCCGTGCCAATAAACCCGGGCATCACCGTCGCCAAATCCAGAGGTCACAATGAAATGACCCCGATGCATCCGGCACCGGGGTCAAAGAAGGGTTGGAGTTTATATCTCGCGGAGTGGCTCCTCGAGAGCTTAGCTGCGACCTTTCCAGGGCACCAACCACGTCTCAGCTTTGCGCATCAGAATATCGATGCCATAACCGATGATACCGATCAGAACGATGCCCATGATAACAATGTCGGTTAGCTGAAACTTTGACGCCGCGATGATCATCATGCCCGCGCCTTTTTGTGCGGCAACCAGTTCGGCGGCAACAACCGTGCCCCAACATACCCCCATCGCGACGCGAGCGCCGGTGAAGATTTCAGGCAGGGAATTGGGGACAATCACATGGCGCATGATCTGCCACTTCGATGCACCCAGCGAATAGGCTGCGTGGATTTTAGAGATATTGACGCCAGACACCCCGGCGCGTGCCGCGATTGTCATGATCCATAGGGCCGCAAGGAACAGCAGGACGATTTTGCCGGTTTCCCAGATCCCAAACCAGATAATGACCAAGGGGATCAGCGCCAATGGCGGGACCGGTCGCATGAATTCGACGATCGGATCAAACCAGCCGCGGAACCAACCCGACAGCCCCATCGCATATCCCAAAGGAATGCCAACGATGGCGCCGGTGACAAAACCAGCGATCACGCGGGTCAAAGACCAGCCAAGGTGCTGCCAGAGGGAAAAGTTCTGGTACCCTTCGGAGGCAATTTCGAAAAAGCGTGACACAACAGTTTCGGGCGCTGGCAGCCAGATCGGGTTCATTTGCAGGCCCGGATGAGGCGTGAAGCTGATCGCGCCTTTACTGGTCAGCGCCACAGATCCATCGCCTGCGTCGACGGATCCCTCTGATCCGATGGCCTGCCCATTGATGGCAATGATCTTTGCGCCCTCTTTGCGCTTGGCTGTATCGTTCTTGTCAAACAAGAGCGTGGTGGAGCGCCCGGCCTGAGCGGCAAGCGCATCATTGCTTGCAAAGCCATCGCCTGCGTCGACGTCGAATTTCTCGACCTCTTCGCCAAAGCCAAAGACCTTCACCACGACCTCCGCATCGTCTGTCGCCCCATCGGCGGTCTGCAGTGTGTAGGTGAAGCGTGTTTCGCCGATGAATGGTCCGGGCACGTGAATGGGCGCCCAATTCGATCCGGTGAAGGCCCCCCAAATCAGAAAGATCACCAATACAGAGATGACCGATGCTGCCCGATCCGGCGTGACCGCGCTTTCGTCGCCGAAGGTCACTGTTTTCAGACTGGTGAAATCCTGACGTGATCGGGTGCCTTTACGTACCAGATGCACGATAAAGAAAGCACCTGCAAAAAGCGCAATATAGAAGAGAACAACAGTCATGCCACCTGCTCCGTCCGGCCCATGATTTCCTCTTCCATTTCCCAGATCATGGAGAGGATTTCATCTCTGGTTTCAGCAAAGCCTTCAGATTTTTTGACATCTCGCAGATCGGCATTCACGCCGCGTTCGGCAAAGGGAAGATTGTATTCCCGGTGGATCCGGCCAGGCCGCGGGGCCATCACGATCAACCGCTCGCCAAGAAGCAGCGCTTCTTCGACCGAGTGGGTGATCAGGATGATTGTTTTCCCGGTCTCTTTCCAGAGTTTCAGCACAAGCCCCTGCATTTTCTCGCGGGTCAACGCATCCAGGGCACCCAAAGGCTCATCCATCAAAATAACGTCTGGCTCATTGGCCAGGCACCGCGCCAGGGCAACTCGCTGCTGCATCCCACCGGACAGTTCATAGACGGCTTTTTCCTTGAAATCCTGCAATCCGACGATTTCCAGAAGGTGATCTGAAATCTGTTCGCGTTCGGCTTTGGGCATCCCCTTCATGCGCGGACCAAATTCGACGTTGTCGCGCACGTTCATCCATTCAAACAGCGCGCCTTTCTGAAACACCATACCCCGCTCGGCGTCTGGTCCTTCGACGACATGGCCGTTCAGTTCAATCGCGCCTTCAGTTGGCGCAAGGAAACCTGCCAAGATATTGAGCAAAGTGGTCTTTCCGCAGCCCGAAGGACCCAGAACAGACATCAACTCGCCCGCTTTCAAATTCAAAGAAACGTCTTTCAGCGCTTGCACTGAGCTGCCATTCGGCAGATCGAAGCGCATGGAGACACTTTTGATGTCCAGTCCCGACATCTCTCTCCCTTTTCGTGTTTTGGCTCTGTCATGGGTGGTCGTGCAGCAGTCGATCTACGAGCCCGGCAGTCAACTGCGACTGGTTGCAAACGGCCCCGGCAGAGCCGCTTGCATTGGTTCAGTTCAGTGGATCAGTTCTGCGACGCGGCAAGTGGATCGCTATCGACCGCACCATCATATGACTCCAGCGCGCCCTCGATGCTGCCCGCGTTCACAAACACGTCGGCCACGCCTTTCATGAAGGTCTGTGCGCCACCGCCCAACCACTTTTCGGTCAGCTGTTCGTCAGCGGATGGGAAGCTGAAGGTCGCAATGGTGGCGGCGGTTTCATCCACATCCATGCCCGCATCCTTGGCGATCACCGGCAACATTTTGTCGCTGTTCTCGCCGGAATTCCACATTGCGTTGGCGTCTGCTGTTACCTTCAGGAACGTGCTGAGCAGATCTCCCTGCTCCGCGATGAAGCTGGCTGGCGCGCTGGTAACATCAAACACCAGAATGCCCAGTTCCTCTTTTTCCGCACCGGTCAGCAGCACGTTGCCGTGCTCCAGCATCCGCCGCAGGCCGCCACCCCAGCCGCAGACCATGTCAAGATTGCCCTGGGCAAAGGCTGCTGCGCCATCTGCGGGCGCCATGTCAACGATTTCCATGGAGCCGACGTCTACGCCAAAATGCGCCATCTGGGACAGGAACCCATAGTGCGCCGCGGTACCAATCGGTACGCCGACTTTCTTGCCGGTCAGTTCGCCAGCGTTCGTTTTGTCAATTTCCAGCGCCTCTGCCACAACGCAGTTGTCATTGTCAGAGTAGCTCACAGCAACATCAACAGCCTGGATGTCCTGACCTGCGGACGTCGCGACAACGAAAGGCGGCACACCTTGGCTGACAGCGATCTGCACGTCGCCAGATGCCATCGCAGCCGACATTGCAGTGCCGGTGTCAAAAGACACCCAGTTGATTTTGACACCCATCTCTTCCTCGTAGGTGCCATTGGCCTTCGCAAACTGGAACGGCATCGGCCATTCAAGGAAATAGGCCACAGTAATCTCGTCCATCGCCGAGGCCGACGTTGCAGAGATCGCAGCGGCAACAGCGCAGGCCGTAGAAAGCAAGTATTTCTTAATCATGGTGGTTTTCTCCCAGTTGTGGTGCTCGGCCCGTTCTTTGTGACCGCGGAAATTTATCCTTATGCAAAACCATATCCCGGAACCGATTGAGCAATAGTATTAATTCTCTCTTGCGATCTATCCAAAACTTCTCTTTGATTTTCTCGAAACTATTGCATCTTGAGAGGGCACACTGATGACAAAACCGCTTAGTTTGCGCTGGTTGGAGGTGTTCCAGCTGGTGTCAAAGTCGGGCTCAATTCAGACCGTTGCTCGGGAATCAGGATTGTCTATCAGCACGGTGTCCAACCATCTGCGCAGTCTTGAAACGGCCCTCGGGGTCGAGCTGGTTGACCACAGCCGCCGCCCCATGGCGTTGACCCCCGCGGGTGTTGTGTTTGCCCGCTACACAAACGAAGGTCTCATCGCCCTGAAACAGGGAGAGGCCGAAATGCGGTCGGGCAGTTGGCAGCATGCGATTGATCTGCGTGTTGCTTTGCTTGATGACTTCGACAATGAAATCGGGCCGGAGCTGTTTCAAACTTTGTCCACCGCTCTGCCGCGATGCAGTTTTCGCCACTACACACGGCCGAGCCATGAAATCATCGAAAAACTGCAAGCCCAAAAACTGGACGCCGGCGTGGCCACGCGCCCGCTGGGGGTGCTGCCTGATCTGACAGAATACCCGTTGATGCGGGATCCATTCATCCTGGTGGTGCCATCATCCTACAGCGGCAAAACTGAAGATTTGATCACAGCGGACGCGGTTTTGCCGTTCCTGCGGTATTCCCGTGATCATACGATTGGCAAACAGATCGAGACCCAGTTGAACCGGCTGAAGATATCTTTGCCAAATCGGTTTGAGCTAGAATGCAATCAATCAATCATTGGCCTGGTCGCAGAAAACAGTGGCTGGGCTGTCACGACGGCCGCCAGTTATCACCGGGCACAGCGTTTTCACGATAAGGTCAAAGTGGTCCGTTTTCCAGGCAAGAACTTTGCCCGAACCGTATCCCTCTTCACGACCAACTACTATCCTGCGGCAACCTCACAATTAATCCATGAAATCGTCCAAAAATCCCTGCATCATCATTTTGTTGACCCGATCGGCCGCCGCTTTCCCTGGCTTGCCGAGGAATTGACAATACTGGCATCCAGTGGCTGACACTGATTGCGGACCGATTACGCGTTGCCGGGGATTGCCGCTAAGGGGCGGTGCAGGTCCGCCCCCGGCAGAATGTCTCCCGGAGGCTCACGTCTGTTCAGATCCTCAAACGCTCAGGCAGCAGTATTTGATCTCCAGATAATCTTCGATCCCATATTTGGAGCCCTCGCGGCCCTGACCGCTTTCTTTGATGCCACCAAACGGCGCAACTTCGGTGGAAATCAGACCGGTGTTGACGCCGACCATGCCATATTCCAGGCCTTCCATCATCTGCCAAACCTGGCTGAGGTTTTGGGTATAGACGTAAGACGCCAAGCCGAATTCCGTGTCATTTGCGGCGGTCAGAGCATCCTCAAGGGTGGAGAACCGGAATACAGGCGCCAATGGGCCAAAAGTCTCCTCACCCGCGACAGCCATCGTGCTGTCGACATCTGCGATCACTGTTGGCTGAAAGAAGGTGCCACCAAGGTCATAGTTTTGTCCGCCAACGATCAATCGCGCGCCTTTTGACAGCGCGTCATCAATATGATCGGTGACTTTCTGAACCGCTGCTGGGGTAATCAACGGCCCGATGGCGACCCCGTCTGATGCCCCATCGCCCACAGACAGTTTGCTCACCGCCTCCGCAAATTTGGCGACAAAGCTATCATAGACACCATCTTGAACATAAATCCGGTTGGAACACACGCAGGTCTGACCGGCATTGCGGAATTTTGAAATCATTGCGCCTTCGACGGCGGCATCCAGATCGGCATCGTCAAACACGATGAATGGTGCGTTGCCCCCCAGTTCCAAGGACAGTTTCTTCAGTTGATCCGCCCCTTGCTGCATCAAGATCTTGCCCACTCGCGTTGAGCCCGTAAAGCTGATTTTGCGCATCAGGGGATGGCTGCAGAATGTTTGACCCACACCTGCGCTGTCGGTTGAGGGCACAACGGAAAACACCCTTGGCGGCAGCCCGGCTTCTTCGGCCAGACGCGCCATGGCCAAGGCAGATAGCGGTGTTTCGGTTGCAGGGCGCACGACCATGGCACAACCAGCGGCAAGTGCTGGCGCGGCTTTGCGTGTGATCATGGCGTTGGGAAAATTCCATGGGGTGATGGCACCGACCACGCCGATGGGCTGTTTCAGGACCATGATCCGTTTGTCTTGCTGGTGCCCTGGTATGGTATCGCCATAGATGCGTTTGGCTTCTTCTGCGAACCATTCCACAAAAGACGCACCATAGAGGATTTCGCCCTTTGCTTCGGCAAGCGGCTTGCCCATTTCAGCTGTCAGGATCGCTGCCAGATCATCGGCATGGGCGACCATCAGATCATACCAGTTGCGCAGAACGCCGGCCCGTTCTTTTCCTGTCAGCGCGGCCCATTTTTTCTGTGCAATATGCGCATCTTCGATTGCCTGATTGATCAGTGGCAGGGGGCAGTCCGCCACCTGCGCCAAGACATCGCCCGTGGCCGGGTTGGTGACCGGAAAGCGTGCATCCGCAGCGGTCCAGCTGCCATTTACATAGGCATCAGAAACAAACAGGTCGGGGCGGTTCAGGGCAAGCATAGTTAAGTCCATTTGCTGAGCAAAAAAAGATGCGGGCACACGGGGTGCCCGCACCGATGTGTCGTTTTATGCGTGGAGATCACGGTCCAGCGCGGTGCCATCCGGTGTGGGTGTTTGGCTGTCTGAGACGGCCGCGGGATCTTCCATCAGCGATTTGATCACGCCCCAGGCCATCAGCACGACCAGCACAGAGATCGGCAGAGCTGCGGCGATGGCTGCTGTTTGCAACGCAGACAGACCGCCTGCCAGCAACAGAACCGCAGCAACCAGACCCTGTGCCGCGCCCCAGATCACCCGGTGCATTTTTGGCGGGTGGCTGTTGCCCATCGACAGGATCGTTGTGACAACCAGAGTGCCGGAGTCGGAACTGGTGATAAACCAGGTCGCCAGCAAAATCGTTGTCAATGCCGAGACAACCCAGGCCAGGGTGCCGCCATTGGCCAGCAGATCAATGGTGCCATAAAGCGTGCCACCGAGGTTCCAGCTGTTCACCATATCGATCAGACCTGCGGTGCCAACGCCACCGTCGGCATTCAGTTCAAAGTAGAGTGCGTTGCCCCCAAAGATCGAGATCCAGATAAAGGCCATGGTTGTTGGCACCAGCATGGCTCCGAACATGAATTCACGGATGGTGCGACCTTTGGAAATCCGGGCAATGAACATGCCTACGAACGGTGCCCAGCTCAACCACCAGCCCCAGTAGAAGATGGTCCAGCCACCCTGCCAGGACACGTCGCCCGGAGCAGAAGCTGTCCAGAATCCCATCGACAGGAACTGGGTCATGTAGTCACCCGTCGCGTTCAGGAAGAAACCTGCCAACCATTGGGTAGGGCCCGCGATGACGAAGAACAAAATCAGCGCAATCGTCAGCACGATGTTCCATTCGGACAGGATCTTGATCCCTCGGCCGATGCCAGAAACGGCGGAGAGGGTCGCAACGATGGAAATGATGATCACCAGGGCCACCTGCGTGCCGACACCGGGATCAATGCCAAACAGAACATTCATCCCATGCGCCATCTGATTGACGCCAAGCCCCATGGAGGTGGCAATACCAAATACGGTGCCAAAAACCGCCAGCAGGTCAACAGCATGACCGGCCGGGCCATAAATCCGCTCGCCCAGGATGGGATAGAGCGCGGAGCGGAACGTCAGGGGCAGTTTTTTGCGGAATGCAAAATATCCCAGTGCCAAACCAGTCAATGTGTAAATCGCCCAGCCATGAAGACCCCAGTGGAAGTTGGTCACCCGCACTGCATCAACGGCGCGTTCAAATCCCATCTCGGTATTGCCTGCGGCATCCGCAAATGGGTTGTTGGGATAACCCCAGCCAGCTGAATTGTCGAAGTAGAACAGGGGTTCCGCGACGCCAAAGAACATGATCCCGATGGAAACCGAGGCAGAAAACAGCATCGCAAACCAGGAAAAGCGGCTGAATTCTGGTTTGGCATTGTCATCCCCCAGCCGGATGGAGCCAAAGCGGCTGAACATCAAAAACAGGCAGGTGAACAGGATGATGATGACAGAGCTGATGTAATACCAGCTCAGTGCACCTTCGACCCAGGAGCGGATCCCTTTGTAGATGCTTCCGGCAAATTCCACATTCAGGATCGTGAACAGCACAAAGGCAGCAACCATCGCTTTTGATGCGATGCTCATCCCATTGTGCAGCCCTTTGAAAAGCCCACTGTCGGAGACCAAATGCCCCCCGTCATGAGCCCGGTGTTCGGGTTTCATGTTGTGTTTCCTCCCAACAACAATTCAGATTTTGGATTGGCGGCTAAGCGAACCGCCCGCGGTGTGACGTCATCGCATCACAAAAGGGTCCGGTATCGGCGCGTCGCTCGTACGCAGCCAGACGGATTTCACCTTGGTGTAATCCAAAGCCGCCTCAATCCCGCCTTCCCGGCCATGACCTGACAATCCATGTCCACCAAACGGGGCAATGGGGCTGACCGCACGATAGGTGTTGACCCAGACGATCCCAGCCCGAATTGCCCGGATCATACGATGGGCGCGGGTCAGATCTCGAGTGAAGAGGCCGGAGGCCAGACCAAAGGCAGTGTCATTGGCAATGGCAATCGCCTCAGCCTCGGTTTCGAAACTGACGACGGACAGGACGGGCCCGAAGAACTCTTCCCGCAGGCTGGTGGCCTGATCCACACCATCGCAATCAAGGATCGTCGGCGGAAAGAAAAATCCATCGCGTTCCAGCGGCGTACCCCCGGTGATCAGTCGGGCACCCTCCGCAACTGTTTGTGCCACCAACTGCTCGGCGCGATCTTGCTGCGCGCGGGTGCACAACGGCCCAACCTCGGTCGCCATATCATCTGGCGCGCCGATTGCGATTTTTTCCGCCTTTTCGGTAAGCCGCTCCAGAAATGCATCTTTGATGGCCGCATGAACAACCAGCCGCGATCCGGAGACACAGCTTTGTCCGGTAGCGGCAAAAACCCCGGAAATCTGTGCGTTGACGGCGCTTTCCAGATCCGCGTCATCAAAAACGATGAAGGGGGATTTCCCACCCAGTTCCAGCGATGAAGACGCCAGGTTGTCTGCGGTGTTGCGCACGATGTGGCGCGCGGTATCCGGCCCACCGGTGAAGGCGACATGGGCCACCTTTGGATGGCTGGTGAGCGCAGCGCCAGTGTCTGCGCCGCCGGTCAAAACGTTCAAAACACCCGCCGGGAACCCGGCTTGGTCAAACAGGCGGGCGAATTCCAACATCGGGGCCGGTCCAGCCTCTGACGCCTTCAACACCACGGTGCAGCCTGCGGCAAGTGCGGGTCCGATCTTCACCGCGGACAAAAACAGCTGGGAATTCCAAGGAACGATTGCAGCAACCACACCAATGGGTTCGCGCCGCAACCAGACTTCCATGTCAGGTTTATCAATCGGCAGATGCGCACCTTCGATCTTGTCTGCCAGCCCGGCGTAATACCTGTAGTACTCGGCAACATAGGCAATTTGGGCACTGGTTTCGCGAATGATCTTGCCGGTGTCGCGGGTTTCCAGCTCGGCCAGCCGTGGCGCGGCCTCTGCGATAAGATCCGCCAACCGCAGCAGCAATTTGCCGCGTGCGGTTGCTGTCATGGTGGCCCATTCAGAGGAGAAAAATGCCTGTTCAGCGGCGGTGACCGCTCGGTCTACATCCTGCGGCGTGGCAGCAGGCATCTTGGCCCAAGCGGTTCCGGTCGCAGGATCCAAACTGTCGAAGTG
Source organism: Phaeobacter sp. (assembly GCF_022825805.1). Classification (GTDB taxonomy): domain Bacteria; phylum Pseudomonadota; class Alphaproteobacteria; order Rhodobacterales; family Rhodobacteraceae; genus Phaeobacter. The sequence goes on along the minus strand of NZ_JAJDWC010000031.1, from coordinate 48,147 downwards.
CTCCGTCGCGTCTTCGAATTGCCCGCCGATATACTGCTGAAATATCTGCATTTTACTCTCCCCAACTCGCCTTAGGCGAAGGCCGGCATCACGTCGCGAATGAACCGCTCTAGCGATGCTTTTTTGCGTTCAAATGACATCGAACTGTCGATCCAGAACGCATATTCGTCGTAGCCAAGCGCTTCGAAGCTTTTCAGCCGGTCGATGATCTTGTCAGACGTCCCAACCGCAAGATCCCGCTCCAGCGCCTCCGGCGAATAGATTGGGTGGTTTGCGATTTCTTCATCTGAAAGCGGCTCAATCAATCCTTGGGTGATCTCTCGCTTGTTCATGAACCAGGCACCGAAATAGTTGTAGAACCGGTTCAACTCCACAGCTGCATCTTTGGCGTCCGCATCACTTTCCGCGACATAGGTGTGCAACAACAGCATGATTTTCGGTCGCGGCATGTCGGCGTGCTTTTCACATGCTGCGTTGAATTTGGCGATCAGGCTTTCGATCTCTGCATCACCATTCCAAAGCGGCGTCACCTGGACGTTGCAGCCCTGTTTAACAGCAAATTCGTGGCTGTTTGGGTCCCGTGCGGCGATCCACATCGGCGGGCCGTTTTCCTGTACCGGCTGCGGCACAGACGTGGTTTTGGGGAACGCGACCTGTTCCCCTTCATGGGTATAGTCGCCTTTCCACAGTGCTTTCACCGCGGGCACCAGTTCCCGCATGTATTGACCGGCCTGCCAAGCATCGAGACCCGGGCTGAGACGGTCATATTCAAAGGTGTAGGCACCGCGGGCAATGCCCAGCTCCAACCGGCCATCCGTGATCATATCGGTCATCGCCGCTTCGCCGGCCAGACGGATAGGATGCCAGAATGGTGCAATCACCGTCCCGGTCCCGAGGCGAACATTTTTGGTCACCCGAGCCAGATCAACCAAATTCAGCATCGGGTTTGGCGCAATGGTGAAGTTCATCCCATGGTGTTCACCGGTCCAAACCGCATGCATGCCACCGGCATCGGCGATCTGGCACAACTCCACAAATTCGCTGTAGAGTTTCTTCTGATCCTCCTGAGAGGAGATGCGCTCCATATGCGCAAAAAGCGAAAACTTCATGCTTTAGCTCCCTGATGCCATTGGTTGGACATTTCCGTTGCTTTGAGTGCCGCAGTAGACACCGAAGTGACCGATGCTGTGTTCTGCGCCAAACCGCTCAAGCATTGTGCGCTCAGCGTAGTTGGCGATTTTCTGCGAAACATTTGGTGTAAGTTCCTCAAACTGACCGGCACTGGCAAATTCTCCGGTGGTCTGACAGAGGAAAGAAATATGCTGCGTTGACTGTGTGTCGTCTTCGTAGACGGAGTAGATGAACCCCGGCTCTGCCGCTGCTCCTGTTGTCTCGATCAATCGAGCCAGAGCCGCCTGGGCGCCGTCTTTTCCAACCTTGATTTGTGGCAAAGACAATCCACCGTCGTCCGCGCTCTGCAACAGCACCTTGCCGTTGTGTTCAATCAACGCGGAGACATAAAGATCGGTGCTGCCACGCAGGGCCTCGGCTTCGGCAGCAGGGGTAACATAGGCGCCCCTTGCGTAGCCGAGCCCCGGTTGCGGGCTGCTGTCAAAGGCTTCGACCCGTCCGATAAGGATCACATGATCGCCTGCGTCGACGGTTTTGAACATCGAACAGTCAAACCAGGCGGACACACCGGCAAAAACTGGTGATCCGAAGGGACCAAATGACCAATCGGTATTAGCAAATCTGTCGTCCACAGGACGCGCAAAGGTGTTTGACAATTCGACCTGGTTTTCTGCGAGCACGTTCACCGCAAATCCCTTTGCCGCGGTAAGCGCCTCGTAGTTGCGCGAGGTATTGGCCAAACACACCAGCACCAACGGTGGATCTAGCGAAACAGAGGTGAACGAGTTCGCGGTAAACCCAATGGGCGCGTCCTCTTCGCCAACAGCCGTCACCACGGTGACCCCCGTCATGAAAGAGCCAAAAGCGTTGCGCAATTCGCGCGGGTCAAAACTGGTCATGCTTGTGCTCCTGCGACTTCCAGTTCCATCCAATCCAACAAGGTCTCGGTGACCAATTCGGGGGCCGTCAGATTGACCATATGTTTGTGCCCCTTGATCACAACAGAGCGCCCCATGGGGGCCGCATTGGCCATCTGCTTTGTCATTTTCGCCGTTGAATTCGGATCTCCATCGCCAGTGATTGCCAACAGAGGGCAGTCGATCCGGCCAAAATCGTCCGCATAGGTCGCATCACCCCTCGCAAATGCGCGATAGGCAGTGGCATAGCTTGCCCGGTCGACCTCGGACAGCCAGGCAGCAACAGATGTTCGTGCTGTCTGCTCGACCTTGCTTTCTCCAAACCAGCGCGCGAGGGGCGTTTGTAGATCAAATTCGCCCTGCGCAATGACATCTGCCCGTTCGATGACGGCATCCCGTGCCGCAGGATCACGCCGGAAGACACCGTTCAGCAACGCCACGCGGGCCAATTTCCCAGGGTGTGTTGCGGCGTAACCTGCAGACAACAGCGCACCCATGGAGTGGCCTGCAAGGCTGACCCCTTTCAGGGCCAGACCCTCCAAAACCGCATGCAACCAGGCCACGAAAGCAGGCAGGTCAGACTGCGGCGGCAAAGGGGAGGATCCGCCATGTCCCGGCATGTCCAGTGCGATCACCCGGTGCCTTTTGGACAAACCCTTGATCTGCGGGCCCCAGGCGGCGGATTGCATACCGACACCATGGATCAGGACAATCGGTGCCCCCTGACCTTGTTCCCGATAGGCAACCGTGCCGTAGGGATCAGACAGCTGCAGGGTTTTCAACATCATGGCCCAATTCCTCCAGATCTTGGTAGCGGTCGCCAATGCGGTGATGCGGCCGCCCACCGATCGAGGCGCCAAGGGCGATCACGATTTCATCTGCCGCTGGCGCATCCGCAATTGCAGTCTGAATGGTAAGATAATGGCTGCGCTTGCCGCCATCATTTTTATCCATCAAGGGGATTTGCAGCGAGGCGTTCGCAGGTCCGCGTGTGTTGGTGAAGGCAAGGTAGGATTTGGCACCAACCGCTTCGCGGAAGTGATTGCCAAACCGCAGAGTGTGGATCAGAGCCGATGCGTGCTCCACCTCGCCATCCAGACCGACGATGGCGGATTTGCCGTAACCTTCGACCTTGTCGCCCCCGCCTGCGGCATCCAGGATCATTTTGGTCAACAACTCGCCAAGCCCGGGTGCGCAATCATGAATTGCGGGTCGCAGATCATCCACAAATCCCTGTCCGGCCCATGGATTTTTGATCACCGCAATTGCCGCGATCATTTTCAAGGGCGTCTCCGCAGCTTTGCCACCCTCAATCAGGGTTTCTTCAACATGGAGAAGGGTTTTGCGGATTTCTGCGGGCATAGGGCACCTGTACTGATGATTCTTGTTGAAGTCTTATGGTATACCAAGATACGGTGTGTCAATAAAATCAGCCAAACTTTGCGGCATCAACGCACGCAAATGCGTCCGCAAACCGCTGGCCGTCCGCCGCATCCAGTTGAAAGAAAAGGAAAGTAGATGCCTAAAGCCTATTGGATAGCAAACGTAACCGTTACAGATCCTGAGGCCTACGCAGGCTATCAGACCCTCGCGCCCGAGGCGTTTGCACAGTTCGGCGCAAAGTTTCTGGCCAGGGGCGAGGCCGAAACCCTGGAAGGTCGGGCCTGGCAGCGCCGCGTTATCATTGAATTTGCCAGCCTGTCAGACGCCAAGGCCTGTTATGCCTCTGACGCGTACCAAACTGCAAAATCCCATCGTCACAATGCCTGTGACGCAGATATCGCAATTATTGAAGCGATGGAGGAATGATAGATTGGGTTGCTGTGGGCTGACCCAAAAGAGCGTCAGCCGCCGCCATCACGCGTTGGGCTGCATCGGGATCCGGAGCGCCCCGCAACAGAGCCGCGCGCAGATAAACACCATCGATCAAAGCCGAAATGACAGGTTCAATCTGTTCGGCGTCGTCGCACAGCCGCCGCAGGTCATGCAACAGGTTGCTACGGAGGCGCCGCTGATAGAGCTGCATCAACCGCATGGCTTCTTGGTTGGATTGAGACAGGGCATAGAAACTCAGCCAAGCCGATGTCTTGCGACGATCAAACACATGGGTTTCAAAGTTTGCCGCAATCACGGCACAGAGCCGGGCGTAAGGTGTCTTCGCCTTACGTTGGTTGGCGGCAACCCGGCGTGAAAATACTGACAGGATATGGCGCATGGCAGCGATCAACATCTGATCCTTGCTGCCGAAATAGTGATGCGCCAGGGCGCTGCTCATTCCTGCGCGTTTGGCGATCTGCGACACAGTCACATCCAATGATCCTGCATCACCAATTTCATCGATCACCGCGCTGACCAGAGCCGCCCGGCGTTTGGGTTCCATTCCTTGCCTTGGCATAGCTCGCCTCTTGTCACGTCGCGGGATCTAAACAGCACCTTTGGCGCAGCTGGCGGGAGCATACTGTCAGCCACCGCCAGCGGCCGGACCATTATTCTCCCCTTGGGAAACGCGCGTCTTCCTCGACCACGTTCAGATCCATGTGGTTGCGCATATAGCGTTCGCTTGCCTTTTGTAAGGGCTGGTAATCCCAAGGGAAATAGCCGCCCTCTCGCAAGGCTTCATAAACGATCCAACGACGCGCCTGGCTTTCGCGCACATCTGCATCGAACCGGCCCAGATCCCAGCGTTCGGCAGCCATCGCCTTCAGATCGGCAAGAACCTCCTGATGGGCTGGATCGGCGGCAAGATTGGTCAACTCGTTCGGATCGCTTTCCAGATCAAAGAGCTGGTCAGGGTCGAGAGCGCAAAGATTTAGTTTCCAACGGTCCAACCGCAGTGACACCATCGGCGCATAAGAGGCCTCAGCCGCATATTCCATTGCGACCGGCGTCTCCCTTTTGCCGTCATTGCCGAGGGGCACCAGCGACTCGCCAGACGTCCAGGGCATCACCTCCTCCATACTGACGCCGGCCAAATCACACAGCGTCGGGCAAACGTCGATGTTGGACACCGGTGTGCCCACCCGTCCGGGGTTCATTTGTGGGGCGGCAACCATCAACGGCACACGCGCAGAGCCCTCGTAGAAGCTCATTTTGAACCACAAACCACGCTCCCCAAGCATATCACCGTGATCAGATACGAACAGAATAATGGCCTCTTGGCGCGTGCTCTCCAGCGCCTCCATCACCTCGCCGATTTTGTCATCAAGGTAGGAGATATTGGCAAAGTAGGCACGACGAGAGCGACGGATGTCTTCCTCGGTGATGTCGAAACTGCGCCAATCATTGGCATCAAAGATCCTTTTGGCGTGCGGATCCTGATTGTCATAGCCGAGGTCTGCGACCTCCGGCAGCAGATGTTCGCAATCCTCATAGAGGTCCCAGTATTTCTTGCGCGCCACATAGGGGTCATGCGGATGTGTAAACGATACCGTCAAAGCCCAGGGACGATCATCCTTGCCGCGTGCCAGATCATAGATCTTTTGCGTCGCATGAAAGGCGACTTCGTCGTCAAACTCCATCTGGTTGGAAATCTCTGCGACCCCGGCACCCGTCACGGACCCCATATTGTGATACCACCAATCAATGCGCTCACCTGGCTTGCGGTAATCCGGCGTCCAACCAAAATCGGGCGGATAGATATCTGTGGTCAACCGATCCTCAAACCCATGCAGCTGATCGGGTCCGACAAAATGCATCTTCCCAGACAGGCAGGTGTAGTAGCCTGCCCGGCGCAAATGATGCGCGTAGGTCGGGATCGACGAAGCAAATTCAGCTGCATTGTCGTAAACGCGCGTCGCGGACGGCAATTGCCCCGACATAAAGCTCGCTCGGCCCGGCGCACAGAGAGGCGAGGCCGTGTATGCGTTGCGAAACCGGGTCGAACGCGCCGCCAACTTCTTCAGATTTGGCGCATGCAGCCAATCAGCCGGACCATCTGGGAACAAAGTCCCGTTCAACTGATCCACCATAAATATCAGTATGTTAGGCTTTTTCATCTGGAGAATCCACTCTGGTTGACCTGCACAATTAAAAGCGGATCATCACTATTTTAATTGACTGGTCAATCAATAATAAAGCGAAAAGATCAAAACACCGAATAAAAAAGGGCCAGCGTCGTCTTACGCTGGCCCGTGCCTTGTCTTCGAAATCAAATTGAACGCGTCAGCTGTCGTCGCGGTTAACCAAACCGTATTTGCGCAGCTTCACATAAAGGCTCTGCCGACTGAGCCCGAGCATTTCAGCCGCTGCAACGCGGTTGTTGCCGGTCATATCCACGGCCGTTCGAATACACATCTTTTCCACTTCGTCGATGGTCTCAGCCAGGATCTCTTTGAGCGAGGCACTGCCAACCAACTCGGAAACATTCCGGGCATTCTGTTCGCGGACACTGGTAGCCGCCTGGGCCACGGAACTGTCACGTGCCAGATCCCGCATGGTCACCGCATACATTTCGCTACCGCCAAATTCTACTGTGGTCACAGACACTTCAACCGGAACCGTGTGTTGGTGGTCGGTCAACAGACGCGTCGAGAACAACGGCAGTTTGCGGCTGCGCGCGGCATTTTCGACCATCAGTCGCACATCAAGCGATCCGCGCTCCAGATAATCGGCCAAAGACCGTCCCGACACACGCGCCAGATCAGGTGCTTCGCAGAGGTTCAAGAAGGCTTCATTGGCTGTCTTGATCGTGCCGGACCCATTGATGAAGACGATCCCATTCGCTGCATTCTGGAACATGCCATTCAACAGATCACTCAGCCCGCTTCGCTGTACCCGCAGTTTGTCTGGCAGATTGAGCCGGCAGAACAACATACGCTCGCCGGAGGACCGGAAAATAATCGGTGCTGCAGACACCATCATGTCATTGCGTTTGATCACCAGATCAACGGGCCGTTCCAAACCATCTGAACTGGCTTGCAAAAGCCGCTCGGTGATGCTGTTTTTCATACCCGCAAAATGGCTGGTCAGCTGGCTGTCGATCAACGCATCCCGTTTCACGCCCAAAAGATCACTGGCCAGTTGATTGGCATTAATCACCCGACCCGTCGTCAAAGAGGCAAACACAATCGCTTGCTCGGACGACTCCATCAGCACCCGAAGCTTAGTTTCGGCTTCCCGCTGCAACTCATAATCGCGTTCCAGCACCCGCTGGCTTTCGATGAGTTGCTGTTGCAACGCCGCAATCGGGCGCAGATCACGGCCCAGCAACAACAACGACCGATCGTTTGCCATGCGGAAGACGGAATATTGGATCGGGACATCTTCGCCGTCCGCAAGCGCGTGGTTCAGCTCAAGCGGCGCACGGCTTTCTCCGCCGGCCCGCAAGAGCGCAGCGCGTTCTTGAAACTTCGGAATGCTCTCAACCGTCAGCGTCTCTAGAAAACCCTGCCCATACCACCGCTCAAACACGGACATGCCATTGGCATTCGGATTCACCATGACAGAGGCCACCCGATCTTCCGGCGTCACCACAAGGGCAACATCAGAGGCACTGCCGACAATGCTGATCAGCACTTCAGGGCCTATGATCGGGACCGCCCCACTGGTCCAAAATTCGGCACCACGTTGTGTCATTGGGTGTCCTCTTGGCTGGCTTCCTGGCGGAAACTGGCAAAAGGGAATTCAAGAAACTGCATCATGTCTTTTGTTTTTTCATTTCGGTTGTGGCCGCAAGATGGCGGGTCACCTGCTCCATATCCGATGTCACGAGATCTGCGCCAAGGGTAGACCTTTCCGCAGTACTCAGCCTCTCTAACGCGCAGCCGCCAACATACAGACTAACTGGTTGGTGACAGGCCGCCCGGACCCGCTCCAGAAACAGTGGCAGTTTCGCCAAATTCCGCTCCTGGGCGATCGACACCAGAATGGCGTCAAAATCCCGCCGTGCCAAGCGTTCCACGATCTCATAATCGTGAAAACCGGTCGCAAGCCAGACCGTGTGGCCTGCCAGCCGCAGCGTGTTTCCTACTATGATTGTACCGATGGTATGCTGCTCATCCGGAGGTGTAATTACCGCGAGTTGAAGACCCACATCCAGAACCTGACGCGGCAATGCCGCATAGAGCCCACGCAGTGCGGCCTGCAGGCGAGCCGCACCAATCGACACCTGAACAAAGCTGAGGTGATCGGCAAGCCACTGGTCCCCAAGGTCCCGCGCAGTGGCCGGAATGTAGTCTTCGATCAGAGCCATTCGCGGCACGCCCTGCTTCAGGAGTTCCGAGACATAGGCATTCATTTGCCGCTCATCGGCGTCATGAGACGCCCGGCAGAGCTGTTGAACAACTGCGGGATCGATCTTGCTGTTATGTTGTGCCGTCGTGATACGAAACAAAGGTTTGGACGCGACGTTGTGCAGCGCATCGCTGGCCACAGAACGAGATAGTTGCGAGGGAACCCCTTCCGAACCCAGGCCTTTGGCAATGTAGGCGTCGGTCATTGGTTACACTTTCGCGCTGACCCAAGGGCGGACCGTAAGATACGGCAGCTCTGATCCCAGGCGGGGTCCTTGGGCGTCTGTAATGTCAGCGATACGGCCTCAAATGTCAAATTCAACGTACACTCCTGTCCTGCGAATTTACGGACGCTTGCGCCCTTGCTCAATTCAAATCTTTGAAAATCAATTGTTCCCTGTGGGTTACATCAACGCAGGTTGACAGTCCCCCACGCAGACTCAAAGTGTCAACTACATGATTGTAAGTTTTAATTGACACTCACTTTGCAACTGCGCAGACTTCTTTATGAGAATCCAAAAATGGGGAGGACCGAAGTGTCTACAAACCTTTACACTCCCGAACAGCGCGTTCGGCGTGACGAAACGGTTTGGACAGTTGTGCAGGGCGTGCTTGCGCCGCTGCAGTTTTTGGTCTTTCTCATCTCCCTGGCTTTGGTGGTGCGCTATCTGGCAACCGGCGAAGGCTACGTCGAAACATCGCTGTCAATTCTGGCAAAAACAGCCTGCCTGCTATTGATCATGGTCACCGGCGCGATTTGGGAAAAGCAGGTCTTTGGGCAGTATCTTTTTGCACCTGCCTTCTTCTGGGAAGATGTCGTCAGCTTTGGTGTGATCGCGCTGCACTGCCTGTATGTGGTGCTGTTATTCACTGGGCAGACCCAACCCATCACTGAAATGATTGTCGCCTTGCTGGCCTACGCCGCCTACCTGATCAACGCCGGGCAGTTTCTTTGGAAACTCCGCATTGCCCGGCTGCAGGCAGAGGTTGCGCCATGACCAAAGCGCACGCTGCCCCTATGACCTCTGCTCCCGTACCTGCCTCGCGCGGCTGCACCGATACGCCCATCCTGCGCCAACGCGGCCAGCACGAAGTGTTCTGCGGCCTGACCAGTATCATCTGGCTGCACCGCAAAATGCAGGATGCGTTTTTTCTGGTCGTCGGCAGCCGCACCTGCGCGCATCTGCTGCAATCGGCAGCGGGCGTCATGATCTTTGCGGAACCGCGCTTTGCCACAGCCATTCTGGAAGAAGCGGATTTGGCCGGCATGAACGACTCCCACGATGCCTTGGATGAGGTTGTCGCCAAACTGCTGGCCCGGCGCCCTGATATCCGTCAGCTGTTTCTGGTGGGCTCCTGTCCGTCCGAAGTGATCAAGCTGGATCTGGCCCGCGCAGCCGAACGCTTGACCCAGCATTTCGCCCCCAATGTGCGGGTCCTAAACTACACTGGCTCGGGCATCGAAACCACGTTCACCCAGGGCGAAGACTGTTGTCTCGCCGCCATGGTGCCGGTTCTGCCAAACACCAATCCCGCCGATCTGATCGTGGTCGGAGCGCTGCCTGACGTGGTCGAAGACCAGATGATGCAACTGCTGGCCAATTTGGGTTTGGATCGGGTTGCCCTGCTACCCGGGCGCAACGCCGGGGTGGATCCACATATCGGCCCCAACACCCGTTTCATTCTGACCCAACCCTTCCTTGGCGAAACCCACGCAGCACTGTGCCGTCGGGGCGCACGCCATATCGCTGCGCCCTTCCCATTCGGGGAAGCAGGTACCACCGCGTGGTTGCAGGCCCTTTGCCGCGCGTTCAACATTTCTGACAATCGCTTCGATGAGGTCACCGCTGCACCCCGCGCCCGTGCGCGCCGCGCTCTGGATGCACATCGGGCAACCCTGGAAGGAAAATCCGTCTTTTTCCTGCCTGACAGCCAACTCGAGGTGCCTTTGGCCCGTTTCCTGGCTGCCGAGTGCGGCATGACACCGATTGAGGTTGGCACCCCCTATCTGCACCGCGACTTGGTTGGTCCCGATCTGGCGGATCTGCCCGGCAACCCGACCCTGTCCGAAGGGCAGGACGTGGATCTGCAACTGGACCGGGTGCGCAAAGCGCGACCAGATCTGACGGTTTGTGGCCTGGGCCTCGCCAACCCGCTGGAGGCAGAGGGGCTGACAACCAAATGGGCGATCGAACTGGTTTTCACACCGGTGCATTTCTACGAACAGGCCGGTGATCTGGCCGGGCTGTTTTCCCGTCCGCTACGGCGCAAGGCGCTGCTGCATCTGGAGGCCGCAGAATGAAGCTGACGGTCTGGACATACGAAGGCCCACCCCATGTGGGGGCGATGCGCGTCGCAACTGGTATGAAAGATGTGCATTTCGTCTTGCACGCGCCGCAGGGCGACACCTATGCCGACCTGCTGTTCACGATGATCGAACGGCGCAATCATCGCCCCCCGGTGACGTTTACGACCTTTCAGGCCAGAGATCTGGGCGCAGACACTGCCAATCTGTTCAAGACAGCAGCCCAGCAAGCGTTTGAGCGCTTTACACCCAAAGCAATGATCGTTGGCGCCTCCTGCACCGCGGAACTGATCCAGGACGATCCGGGCGGGCTGGCCGAAACCATGGGGCTGCCGATCCCTGTGATCCCGCTTGAACTGCCGAGTTACCAACGCAAAGAAAACTTTGGCGCTGACGAGACCTTCTACCAGATCACACGCAGCCTGGCTGTCGCGCAGCAAAAATCGGAAACCATCAGCTGCAATCTTCTGGGTCCAACGGCCTTGGGATTTCGCCATCGCGACGATGTCGAGGAGCTGCGCCGGCTGCTCAACAGCATGGGCATCACAATCAATGTCGTCGCCCCGCTCAATGCCAGCCCGGAGGATATCGCGAGACTGCCAGCCGCGCATTTCAATGTCTTGATGTATCCAGAAACCGGCGAAAGCACCGCCCGCTGGCTCGAGCGTGAATGTGATCAGCCCTACACAAAGACCGTTCCAATCGGTGTTGGTGCGACCCGTGACTTCATTCGCGAGGTGCAACATCTCAGCGGGATTGAACGCACACCAGATCAGAGCCATCTGCGCCTGCCCTGGTGGTCTGCCTCCGTCGACAGCACTTATCTTACGGGCAAGCGAGTCTTCATCTTTGGTGATGCAACCCATGCCATCGCTGCGGCCCGGGTTGCACGCGATGAAATGGGCTTTGAGGTCTGCGGGCTGGGATGCTTCAATCGCGAATTTGCCCGCCCGGTCCGGGCTGCGGCACAGCAGTTCGGTCTCAATGCGCTGATTACAGACGATTATCTAGAGGTTGAGGCGGCCATCGAAGCCGCGCAGCCAGAGCTGATCCTCGGCACTCAGATGGAACGCCACATCGGCAAGCGGCTTGGTATTCCCTGTGCTGTCATTTCAGCTCCTGTTCATGTTCAGGATTTTCCTGCGCGCTATTCTCCGCAGATGGGTTTTGAAGGGGCCAATGTCTTGTTTGACACCTGGATCCATCCGCTGGTGATGGGTCTCGAAGAACATCTGTTGCAAATGTTCCGGGATGATTTTGAGTTCCACGACGCTGCTGGACCGAGCCATCATGGCCATACGGCCCCGCAGGCGAATACACCGGCGCAAGCACCGTCAGTGACACCACCAATCCCGGTCCCAGAGCCCTCCGCCACCGCAGGTGCAGAGATCATCTGGCTGGATGAAGCAGAGCGCGAGCTGCGCAAAATTCCATTTTTTGTGCGCGGCAAAGCCAAGCGCAACACCGAGAGCTTCGCCCAGGACCGTGGCGTCACGCAGATTTCCGTCGAAACCCTGTATGAGGCCAAGGCGCATTTTGCTCGATAAACCGCAGATATCCCCAAGGGCTCAGCCCTATCGCGTGGTGATCATCACGCTGGATGCCCATGCGGCGGGGCCGGTTGCGCGGGCTTCCCTTGCCTTGGCGAAGGATTTCCCCGGATTGCAGCTGAGCGTGCACGCCAGTGCGGAATGGGCCGAATGCGCCGCAGCAAAGGAAAAAGCCCGCACAGACCTCCAGCAGGCAGACATTGTTATCTGCACGCTGCTCTTCCTGGATGAACATATCCGCGCCATCCTGCCGGATCTGCAAAACCGGCGCGACGCTTGCGATGCGGTTGTTGGGATTATCTCAGAAGATGCCATTGTCCGCTGCACAAAGCTCGGCGATCTGGATATGGCCAAGCCCTCTTCGGGTGTGCTCGGCTTCCTGAAAAAATTGCGCGGTCCAGTGAAAAAGACCAGCGATCCTGCCCGCGCCAAGATGCAAATGCTGCGGCGGTTGCCAAAAATTCTGCGCTTTGTTCCCGGCAAGGCCCAGGATCTGCGCAACTGGTTCCTGTGTATGCAGTATTGGCTGGGCGGGTCCGACGAGAACATCGAACAGATGGTGCGGTTCTTGCTGTCGCGCTACGCCTCTCGACCCGAATGGCGCGGCGCCGATGCAAACCTGCCCATCGAATACCCGGAGGTCGGATTGTATCATCCCGATCTGCCCAACCGGGTCTGCGAAGATATCGCGACACTACAAGTGCTTCGATCATCGGAACACGACAAGCCAACGGTCGGCGTGCTGATGCTGCGGTCCTATGTGCTGTCTGCCGATTGCGCCCACTACGACGCGGTGATCCGCGCCTTAGAGGACAAGGGGCTGCGGGTGATCCCCGCATTTGCCGGCGGCTTGGATGCGCGCCCTGCGATTGCGAAGTTCATGCAGGGCGACGTCGATGCGCTGCTATCTCTGACCGGGTTTTCGCTGGTTGGAGGTCCCGCCTACAACGACACAGACGCAGCCGTCGCCACGCTGAAAGTGCTGGATGTCCCCTATATCGCCGCCCATCCGCTGGAGTTCCAGACCATCGATTGCTGGCGGGCGTCCACAGGTGGGCTTGGTCCGGTGGAAACCACCATGCTGATCTCGCTGCCGGAAATCGATGGCGCAACCAATCCCACGGTGTTTGCGGGGCGGCGCAGTTCGGTTGATGTGCGGTCAGATGAATCAGATGCCCGCGCCTTGATGCCCATTTCTGAAAGAGTGGCAGCATTGGCCGAGAAGACCGAGCACCTCGCAAAACTGCGCCAATCAAAGGCCGAAGACCGCAAAACCGCTATCGTGCTTTATGGATTTCCGCCCAATGCCGGTGCGGTGGGGACAGCGGCGTATCTCGACGTATTCCAGAGCCTTTTCAACGTTCTGCGCCGCATGAAGGCCGAAGGCCATCAGATCGATCTCCCACAAAATGCAGAGGCATTGCGCTGCGCCATTCTCGAAGGCAACGCCGCGGACTTTGGCCAAAGTGCCAATGTGGCGGACATCGTCAGCGCAGACGAATTGGTCAGGACCAATCCATGGCTAGACGAGATCGAAGCACAATGGGGACCAGCGCCAGGGCGTCACCAATCGGATGGGCGTGGCGTCTATATCCTCGGACAGCATTTCGGCAGCGTGTTTGTCGGCGTGCAGCCCGTGTTTGGCTATGAGGGCGACCCGATGCGGCTGCTCTTTGAAAAGGGTTTTGCCCCCACCCACGCCTTTGCGGCCTTTTATCAATGGCTGAAACACCGTTTCGAGGCGGATGTTCTTCTGCATTTCGGGATGCATGGCGCGCTTGAGTTTATGCCCGGCAAGCAGGCTGGCCTGTCCGGGGACTGCTGGCCAGACCGGCTGATCGGCAATTTGCCAAACGTCTACCTCTATGCGGCGAACAACCCCTCAGAGGCCAGCCTGGCAAAACGCCGCTCCAACGCCATAACGGTCACACATCTGACACCGCCAACCGCCCAATCGGGTCTCTACAAGGGCCTGCAAGACCTGAAGGACAGCGTCACTCGGTGGCGGGAAACAGCGGCTGACGCACCAAAATGTCATGAATTGGAAGAGCTGATCAAAGCGCAGGCCGAAGCAGTCGATCTGACATATGACAACCTAGAAACACTGTGGCTACAGCTGCTGGACACGGAACAAGCCCTGATCCCCGATGGCCTGCATGTTGTTGGCGCACCGATGTCCGCAGATCAGCGACAGGCCGTTTTGGACATCCTGCCGGAGATGGACGAGGATCAGCGCGCCGACATGGATGATGCGCTGGCGCGCGACACCGAAACACCTGCGTTGATCCGCGCGCTTGGCGGCCATTTCATACCGCCTGTGCCCGGCGGTGACCTGATCCGTGCCCCGCAGATTTTGCCAACGGGCCGTAACATCCATGCGTTTGATCCGTTTCGCATGCCAACCGCTTATGCGCTGGCGGACGGCAAGGCACAGGCAGACCGCCTGCTGGCGACACATCCCAGCCTGCCACGGTCAATTGCGCTGGTGTTGTGGGGTTCGGACAATATCAAATCCGATGGCAGTCCGATTGGGCAAGCGCTGGCTTTGCTCGGGGCCCGCCCACGGTTTGATCGCTATGGCCGCCTCTGTTCGGCTGAACTGATCCCGCTGGAAGAGCTGGGTCGCCCGCGGATCGATGTGCTGATGACGGTTTCTGGCATTTTCAGGGACCTGCTGCCGCTGCAAATCCGCCTCTTGGCAGAGGCCGCGTGGCTTGCCGCCCATGCCGATGAACCCCTGGACATGAATTTCGTCCGTGCCAACACACTGCGCTATGCAGACCGCGTCGGATGCGATCAGGATACTGCGGCGCTGCGAGTGTTTTCAAACGCCGAAGGCGCATACGGCTCGAACGTCAATCTGCTGGTCGACGGATCCAGTTTCAACAACGAAGACGAGCTTGCCGATGCCTTCGAAGCCCGCAAGAGCTATGCCTATGGGCGCGATGGCAAACCGGCCCAACAGGCCGAACTGCTGCAACAGTCCCTCGCAGATGTCGAGGTCGCCTATCAGAACCTCGAAAGCGTGGAGTTGGGCGTCACAACCGTCGACCACTATTTCGACACGCTCGGCGGTGTGAGCCGTGCCATCAAACGCGCCCGTGGCAAGGACGCTGATGTCTATATCTCTGATCAGACCCGCGGCGATGGCAAAATCCGCACGCTCAAAGATCAGATTGCACTGGAAACCCGGTCTCGCAGTCTGAACCCAAAATTCTACGAAGGTCTGCTGCGCCATGGCCGCGAGGGCGTCCGGTATATCGAGGCCCATGTCACGAACACGCTCGGCTGGTCTGCAACAACCGGTCAGGTCGACCCTTGGGTCTATCAGCGGATTTCCGAAACCTTCGTGCTGGATGACGACATGCGACAGCGTCTGGCGACGCTCAACCCCGAAGCCAGCATGCGCATGGCCAACCGCCTGCTGGAAGCCCATGACCGCGACTATTGGCAACCCGACGCTGAAACCCTGGCTGCACTGCAAGGTGCGGCTGATGAAATCGAAGACCGATTGGAAGGGATCGCGGCGCAATAGCCGCGCACCCAACCGGAAAGGACTGCAGCAATGCTAGACAGATCACCGCCAAAAATACGGGGCCAGGACGGCGAAGGCTCGGTTCAGGTGCATCAGGATCCATCGATGAAAATCGAAGGCGCGAAGGTGTTTTCCATCTATGGCAAAGGCGGCATCGGCAAATCGACAACCTCGTCGAACCTGTCCGTGGCATTTTCCAAACTCGGCAAACGTGTGCTTCAGATCGGTTGTGATCCCAAACACGACAGCACCTTTACCCTGACGGGTCATCTGCAGCCGACAGTGATCGACATTCTGAAAGAGGTCGATTTCCACCCCGAAGAATTGCGCCCCGAAGACTTCGTCACCGTTGGATACAACGGCGTGCAATGCGTCGAGGCCGGAGGTCCACCGGCCGGCACAGGTTGCGGCGGCTATGTCGTGGGCCAGACCGTCAAGCTGCTGAAACAGCACCATATGCTGGAAAACACCGATGTGGTGATTTTCGATGTGTTGGGCGACGTCGTTTGCGGTGGCTTTGCCGCCCCGCTGCAGCACGCTGATCGCGCCGTGATCGTGACGGCCAATGATTTTGACTCCATCTATGCAATGAACCGGATCATTGCGGCGGTTCAGGCCAAATCCAAAAACTACAACGTGCGTCTGGCCGGCTGCATCGCCAACCGCTCGCGTGACACGGATGAGGTTGACCGCTTTTGTGACACGGTCGGGTTCAAGCGCATCGCCCACATGCCTGACATCGATGCAATTCGTCGCTCCCGGCTGAAGAAAAAGACGCTGTTCGAAATGCCCGACGAAGACGACATCGTCGCCGCGCGACTGGAATACATTCGATTGGCCGAAACGCTGTGGGCCGGGACGGAACCGCTGGCGCCCGCCCCTCTCCCTGATCGTGACATCTTTGAATTGTTGGGGTTCGATTGACACAGAGCGACACATATCTCACCACCCGCCAACGGGTAGAGCGTTACTTCGACCGCCAGGCCACACAAACCTGGGCACGGCTGACGTCGGATGCCCCTGTGTCCGGTATCCGTGCCACTGTCCGGGCCGGTCGCGACCAGATGCGAAACACGCTCTTGGCTGCGTTGCCCGACGACCTGATGGGATGGCGCATTCTTGACGCGGGCTGCGGCACGGGCACGCTCGCGTTTGATCTGGCCCACCGCGGTGCGGATGTTGTGGCGGTGGACCTGTCTCCCGCGCTGATCAACATTGCAGAAAGCCGCTGCCCTGAGCCGCTGCGCGGCCGCATTCAATTCGCCAGTGGTGATCTGACCGATCCCAGATGGGGTCGCTTTGATCATGCAATCGCAATGGACAGCTTAATCTACTACGACCGCCGGGATCTCGGTCAGACACTGTCGACCCTGGGGGAGCGGTGCGGCAAGGTTGCCTTTACCGTGGCGCCGCGCACCCCATTGCTGATGCTGATGTGGCGGGTGGGCCAGATGTTCCCGAAGTCGCAAAAATCGCCAACCATGGTGCCGCACTCTGTCGCCCGGCTGCAGGCTCAGATGCACCACGACGAGATCACCGGGCAACTGCGGGAAATCGACCGTGTGACCAGCGGTTTCTACATCTCCACAGCGGTGGAGTTTCAGCCATGATCCTGTCCCGCAACCATGTCAAAGCCCTGGGTAAGAGGTTCCTGCCTTTCTCGGACGCCGCATCAGACGCGTTCCCGCTGTCTGATCTGCTGCGGCTGTCGCTGTTTCAGGTGTCGGTTGGCATGGCGACCGTGCTGCTGCTTGGAACTTTGAACCGGGTGATGATTGTGGAACTCGGCGTGCCGACCATCATCGTGGCGGTCATGCTGGCCCTGCCTGTGCTGGTGGCCCCGCTGCGCCCCCTGCTGGGGTTCAAATCGGACACCTACCGCAGCAGCCTGGGGTGGCGGCGTATTCCATATCTTTGGTTTGGTTCACTCTGGCAGATGGGTGGATTGGCGGTGATGCCTTTTGCGCTCATCGTGTTGGGCGGGGATCAAACAACAGGGCCATCCTGGGCCGGCGAAGCGCTGGCGGCAACGGCGTTTATCGCAACGGGTCTGGGCCTACATATGACACAGACCGCCGGACTGGCCTTGGCTGCGGACCGCGCAAATGACACGACCCGTCCGCGGGTGGTGGCTCTGCTTTATGTCATGTTCCTGATTGGCATGGGAATTTCCGCCGTCATCATTGGCTGGTTGCTGACCGATTTCTCACAACTACAGCTGATCCGCGTCGTGCAAGGTGCCGCGCTGGCCACTTTGTTGATCAATCTGCTGGCCCTTTGGAAACAGGAACCGCTCGCCCCCACCAGCCGAAGTGCCACACCTGCCGCCAAGCCGCGGTTCCGTGATGCCTGGGCAGACTATGCCGCGGGCGGGCGGGCCGGACGGCTCTTGGCGACTGTTTTCGTTGGGACGCTTGCCTTCAATATGCAGGACGTTTTGCTGGAACCATACGGGGGGGCCATTCTGGGCCTGTCGGTGTCCAGCACCACATTGCTGACCGCCCTTTGGGCGACAGGAGCACTGTTCGGGTTTGCGGTGTCGGCCCACTGGCTGGGCCGGGGGCAGGATCCAATCCGCTTGGCCGCCCGCGGCGTGTTGATCGGGATTGCCAGCTTTTCAGCTCTCGTTTTTTCCGCCCCCATGCAGGCACCATCAGTCTTCTTTGTTGGGGTCTGCGGCATCGGGCTTGGTGCTGGGCTGTTTGCCGTGGCGACCCTGACGTCAGCCATGACACTGCCCAAACGCGGACTGACCGGTCAGGGCCTGGCTCTTGGCGCCTGGGGTGCGGCCCAGGCAACCGCTGCGGGTCTCGCCATTCTGGCCGGAGGCGGGCTGAAAGACGTCATCGGATCAATGGCACAGGCTGGCACGTTTGGGGCCACCTTGAACACGCCGTCCATCGGCTATGCCTTCGTCTACCACATCGAAATACTGCTGCTTTTTGCAACGCTCATTCTGCTGGCCCCGCTTGTTCGCCTGTCGTTCAAGCGGCCGATCAAGGCTGGCACTCACCCCGATAAGCTCGGCCTCGCCGAGTTTCCCAGCTAACCGGAGGACCACACAATGGTTGAAGTTAATTTCTTTGGCAATTTTGATCTGGCGAGCGCCGCCATATGGGGGTTCTGGATCTTTTTGGCGGGGCTGATCTACTACCTGCAGACCGAAAACATGCGCGAGGGTTTTCCTCTGGTCGACGAGGAAGGCAACCCAGCCGCCAACCAGGGGCCGTTCCCCCTGCCCAAGGACAAGACCTTTATCCTTCGGGATGGCAAAGGCACGTTGACAGTGCCCTCAGGCGCGCGCGGCGACCGCGACGAACTGGCCCTGGCACGCACCAACGGCGCTGGCGGCTTTCCATATGCACCAACGGGTGACCCAATGCGAGATGGCGTCGGTCCAGCCGCCTGGGCCCCGCGTCACAACACGCCGGAACTGGACGGGCATGGCCATGTCAAAATCGTCCCGATGCGTGTGGCACCTGAGTTCAAGGTTTCAGCCGGTCGCGATCCAATTGGACTGCCGGTGCTGTCCAAAGACGATCAGGTGATCGGTCATATCACTGACATGTGGGTCGATAAGCCAGAAGCGCTCGTCCGCTATCTGGAAGTGACCCTGGAAGAGGACCATGGCAAAGGCCAGCGCCTGATCCCGATGTCATTGGCCCGGATCAAACCCAAATGGGTGAAAGTCGCCTCGTTGCATTCCAGCCGCTTTGCCGGCGTGCCCAAGCCACGCAAATCAGACGAGGTCACGCTGCTTGAGGAAGAGAAGATCAGCGCCTGGTATGCGGGCGGGATCATGTATTCCTGAGCATTTGCCTGTCTGAGGCTTTGCCGGTTTGAAGCGGAGCCAACAAAGCCCGCTTCCCACCGGCAAAAGGAGACACTGATGGAACATAGTGATTTCAAAACCGAACCCGTACCTGGCCTGCCGGAGAAGCTGCCGGAGGGAGAACATATCCTCTGGCAAGGCGCGCCAAAGCCCTGGCAATTGGCGACCGAAGCCATGTGGCTCAATTGGGTGATCGGCTACTTTGCGGTGCTCTGCTTATGGCGGGTCGTCCTGTCGCTGCAGATTATGCCCTGGGACGCCGCCCTGCTGACGGGATTGCCGCCGCTTGTCTTGGGTGGTCTGGCGACCGTCGTCATTTATGGCATGGCCCGCCTGCAGGCGCGCGCGACCCTCTATACGGTCACCAATCAGCGTGTTGTCATGCGCATCGGGGCGGCGCTCACGCTCAGCATCAATCTGCCGTTCAACCGCATTGCTGCTGCCGATCTCCTGGCCAGGTCCAACGGTACCGGGACAATCGTTTTTGAATCCATCAGCGAAACCCGCATCTCCTACGCGATGCTCTGGCCTCACGTGCAGCCCTGGCAGATGCGACAGCCAAAGCCCGCACTGCGGTGCATTCCAGAGGCGCATCACGTCGCGGGTCTGCTCGCCGAGGCCGTTGATGCAACCATTGCAACACCACAGGTCGAGCGGAACGTCCCGCAGGAAGGAGCCCTGGCATGAGGTTGATCATCGACGCTGAAACCGAAGCAGCCACCAGACGCGAAAGCAAAGAGCTGATCCCAAAACGTCTGCTGCAGGCCATGGCGGGGCTAGTTTTGTTTGTGCTCGCTCTGGTTACCTTCGCCGTGGTGACGGAACGCCCAAAGCTGGGTCAGCCCAAAGCTGCAGAACTGCTCCAAAGCCGTGACATCATCCTGCAGGGTGAGGGCAACGCGGTGCAGATCACCGACCCGACCGGCACAATGATTGTCACCTCCGACAATGGCGGCTTCATCGCGGCGGTTCGCTCCGGTCTGATGTTTGAACGGCATCGCAACGGGATCGTGGGCAATCCCGCTGTTGAACTGCGCCAGTATGAAAACAAGCGACTGCAGCTGCACGACCCCGCAACGGGCTGGGAAATCGAACTCACCATGTTCGGCAGCGAAAGCACAGCCCGCTGGCTCGGCGTGCTGGACGGATAGAGAGGATAGATCATGGGATTTTTCACCAAAGAAACTGAAATGGCCCCCTGTACGGTTGAGGTCAGCCATCGCTTTGAAGAACTGAGCGCCCATGTGCGCCTGAACAATGGGGCAGTGATCCACCCCGGTGACGAAGTCATGGTCGACGGGCCACCGGTCATGGCGCCGTTTGGCGCCGTTGTGCGCGAAGATCGCACCGCCACAATCATTCGCGCATCCAAATTGGAGCAACTCTGGACCCGGCTGACCGGCGATCTGGAATATATGGAGCTCTGCGAGTTTTCCTTCTCAGAGGAGGTCACATTATGAACGTCCACACCAAACATTCTGCCGATGCCGAAACCGCCGAAGAAAGCCTCGCCTATCAGGAAGCCCAGGCGGTCAACGACAGTGACAGCGCCACTGCGGTCGCAATGCAAAACACCCTGTTGACCCCGCGGTTTTACACCACCGACTTTGACGAAATGGATGCGCTCAATGTCGAGCCTGTGCGCCAAGACTGGGACCTGCTGCTGGATCAGATGCGATCAGACCCGAACCGTGGCCATTTCAAGAAGAACGAAGACTGGGATCAGATCGACTGGGATGGAATGGAGCCCGAGCTGCGCAAGGAGTTCATCGACTTCTTGATCTCCTCTTGCACCGCTGAATTTTCAGGCTGCGTTCTCTACAAGGAAATGAAACGGCGTGGCACCAATCCAGACATTTGTGAATTGTTCAAGTTCATGTCGCGCGATGAGGCCCGCCATGCTGGTTTCATCAATGATGCACTTCGCGAGGCGGGTATTTCCGTGAACCTCGGGTTTCTCACTCGGGCGAAGAAGTACACGTATTTCAAGCCGAAATTCATCTACTACGCCACTTATCTCAGTGAGAAGATCGGCTATGCCCGCTACATCACGATCTATCGTCATCTGGAGGCCAATCCCGAATACCGGTTCCATCCGATTTTCAAATGGTTCCGGGAATGGTGCAATGATGAGTTCAGCCACGGCGAAGCTTTTGCCCTGCTGATGAAGGCCAACCCGCATCTGACCCGCGGTGGCAATGTCTATTGGATCAAGTTTTTCCTTACAGCCGTCTATTCCACCATGTGGATCCGCGACCACCAACGCCCGGCATTCCACCAGGCTTTGGGCGTGGATCCCGCGTGGTACGGGCAAGCGGTGTTTGAAAAAACCTCGGAAATCTCTCGTCAGATCTTTCCGATCACGCTCGATATCGATCACCCAAAGTGGCAGCCTTTGCTAAATGCCATGCAAGACGCCAATGCGGATCTGGATGCGGCGCGCAAAAGAGGTGGCATTGTTGGTCGGCTGAAAGCGGGCTGGGCGTCCGCACGTGCGGCCACGGCGTTTGCGCGATTGATGCTGATCCCCGCAATCCCCAATGAGGTGCCGGAGTCCGTGCGCCTGGAGCCTGCCTATTGATCCGCAGCCGGCATAACGACCCACAGGTTAGGGCCTGCTGCGAGCAAGGCGAGATGGCGCAATGATCGCCTCGGCGTGGTTTGCAGCAGCTGTGGCCTGTGCGCTTTGGTGGGCCTCCACCGGGCTCATCCTGCGCGGCATCGCAGTGATGGATCAGCGGCGTGACATCGCACCAGGTGTCGTCTGCGTCGCCAGTCTGCCGCTGCTGGGTCTGGGCGCATTGTTGATGTCGGCGGCACAAGCTCTGCCAACCACAACCGGTGACTATGCCGGATTTGTGGGCGCCTTGGCGATCTGGGGATGGATCGAAATCAGCTTTCTGACCGGTGTGATCACGGGGCCTCGCCCCTTTCCCTGCCCTGCAGGGATTTCCCACTGGGAGAGGTTCTGGCGTGGCTTTGGCACAATTGCCTATCACGAAGCTGCGCTGGTGCTAGGGTTGGTGGCTGTCATTTATGCCCACACAGACGCCACCAACCCGACGGGCCTTTGGGTCTATGCCCTGCTGTTTGCGGCCCGCATTTCTGCAAAACTCAACCTCTTTCTCGGCGTGCCGCACGTGCACAGCGATTTTCTGCCTCGGGCCTTGGCGCATATGCCAAGCCACTTTCGCAGGCAGCGCATCAATGCACTGTTCCCGGTTTCAGCGGCTCTGCTGGGCTGGGTCGCCATCGCGTTTGCCTTGCGCGCCACAGCCAGCAGCGATCCCCGCGACGGGCTGATCGCCGCTTTGGCCGGTCTGGCGCTGCTCGAACACGTGCTGCTGGTGCTGCCCCTGCCTGACGACAAACTCTGGCGCTGGATGTTGCCTGCGCCCAAAGAAGAAAAGTCTCCAAAGCCCTTCAAGGAGGACGCCAATGGAATATGACGCGCTGTTCAACAGCCAGCTGAGCAAACTACGCGAAGAGGGCAATTACCGCATCTTTGCAAACCTGGAACGCCATTGTGGCAATTTCCCAAATGCCACCAACCGTCACGACGGCGGCCAACGCGATGTGACCGTGTGGTGCTCGAACGATTATCTCGGCATGGGTCAAAACCCAGATGTCATGGCCGCAATGGTGGCTGCGGTGAACGATTATGGCACCGGCGCCGGGGGCACCCGCAATATCTCTGGCACCAACCACCAGCATCTCTTGCTGGAACAGGAATTGGCTGATCTCCACCACAAAGAGGTGGCGTTGCTGTTTACGTCAGGTTATGTCTCCAACTGGGCTGCGCTATCGACTTTGGGGGCGCGCCTGCCCAATGTGGTGATCCTGTCTGACAGCCTGAACCACGCCTCGATGATCGAAGGGATCCGCCACAGCCGGGCGGAAAAAAGGATCTGGAAACACAACGACATGGAAGATCTGGAACGCCAGCTGGCCGAGCTGGATCCGGACCGCCCAAAGATCATCGCCTTTGAAAGCGTCTATTCCATGGATGGCGATATCGCCCCGATTGCCGAAATCTGTGATCTGGCCGATCGCTATGGCGCCATGACCTATCTGGATGAGGTCCACGCAGTGGGCATGTATGGTCCGCGCGGCGGTGGTGTCGCGGAGCGCGAAGGGCTTATGGACCGGATCACCCTGATCGAAGGCACGCTTGGCAAAGCGTTTGGATGCATGGGCGGCTATATCGCAGGATCCAGCGCGCTGTGCGATTTCATTCGGTCATTTGCCAGTGGGTTTATTTTTACCACCGCCCTGCCCCCGGCAGTTGCGGCGGCGGCCTGTGCCTCCATTCGGCATCTGAAAACCAGCCAGGTGGAACGACAGCAGCAGGCCGCGCGCGTGGCGCAGGTCCGCGCGGCATTGGACGCCCGCGGCATTCCTCATATCGACAACCCCAGCCACATCATCCCCGTGATGATCGGCAATCCTGTCAAATGCCGCATGATCAGCGATATGCTTATGGAAAATTGGGGCATTTACGTCCAGCCCATCAACTATCCAACCGTGCCCAAGGGCACTGAACGGCTGCGCATCACCCCATCACCGCTGCACAGCGATGCGGATATTGAAATGCTCATTTCTGCGTTGGATGACCTTTGGTCGCAGTGCGCGCTTTCGCGCATGGTCGCCTAAACGGAAAAAGACTAGAGCGGTGTGCAACCGGCAGGCCACGCAATTTTTCGCGCAGCAAGACCGGAAAAAGGCGCCTGACGCAGCCGTCATTTGCCTTTGGCTGGGGGTGGATTAGCTCTTTCCCCAACCGGACCACAGGAAAGGGAGCAATACGCCAGGCGAGCTCTTTCGCGATTGACCGATGCGACAGGGTTTTGTCTGGGATGACAGAGCCGTCAGTGCAGCGCGATCATGCCGACTAACCGCGACATGGATCAGGCCAAAGGACCTGAGAGATGCTCGCCAACTGCCATCCCGGATACCACGCCAGATCATTCGGCCCGCCATTGCAACCACACCAGCATCGGCGGGCAGACACCCTATCCGAGCCGGATCATCGAAAAGCAACCCTTCGAACCAACCGTCACCCCGAAAGGAGAGACCATGAACCACACACGACGTGAACACCTGTTTTATCTTGGCGCCCTGGCAACAGCCGCAGCTGTGCCTTCCGTTGCGGCTGCAAACGAGGAACCCAAGACCATTCTAGTCGAGATGCTGAACAAACATCCCGACAACAAAAAAGAGCGGCAGGTGTTCTATCCGGACATCGTCCGCGCCAACGTGGGCGACACCATCAAATTCGTGGCCACCGACCGCGGCCACAACTCTGCCACCACAGACAAGAACATCCCCGAAGGCGCAAGCGCGTGGAAGGGTAAGATCGGCGAAGAAATCGAGATCACACTCGATACGCCAGGTGCCTATGGCTACTTCTGCACCCCACACCGCACCGCTGGCATGGTCGGCCTGCTGCTGGTGGGCGATGTGTCCTCCAATTACGAAGACCTGAAGGGCGCGCGCTATCGCGGCAAAGAGAAGAAGCGCTACGAAGACATCTTCGCGCGGGCAGATGAAATGCTGGCGCAAGAGCAGTCCAGCTAAACCATCTGACTGTCTATGCAAATCACCCAACCCGTTCGCGGGTTGGGTTTTTTTGTTTCTAAACGCATATGTTTGCGGTCGGCTGGGTAAAGACCACTCAGCGCTGTTTGAGCGCGCGCACCAATCCGACCGACGCAAACGCCGCCACCAATGCGGCAATTACAGCGGCCAGATACGACGGCGCGGCGGCCGCCACGACCTCGCGATGGACCCGGATCTGCTGAACACTGGGGTCAGCCGTGAACCGGGTGGTCAGCCCATCGCTATCAAACACTTTGACTTCAACCGGGCCTGCGAACATCGACAGATCAAGATCAATGCCATCAGGATCTGCAACCATTCCGCGATAAGCGCTGAGATAGAGCCGCGTGCCATCCGCGGATAAACGTTCAACGCTGTCGGGCACGCCGCAAACAGAGGACGCCATCAACGCATCGAAAGGGTCCGCGTAGGGCAGGATCTCGCGCTTGTCATGCACCATCATCGTCATGCCATCCACTGGATCGGGGCCGGACGTCAATGCACCAAACCGCAAGATCCCATCAGCAACGTGACCCGGTGTCTGCCGCAACGTTGCGAAATCAATCTTACCATCTGCACCGATCAGACCAGATCGGCGGGCGATCCCTTGCGTTTGCAGGTCTGATGTCGGCACCGTCAGAAACAACTCAGCCGCATCCTCTCGCCATTCGATGATCATGACCCGATCTTCTGCCGTCAATGCAAAGGCAGGCGCTCCAAGACAGCACAGGCAAAAAAGGGCGGCAATCAGTCTCCGATAAGTCATAGTCGGTAGCTAGCCCTCTGTTGGTCAATGGCCAGTGCAGCGCACCGGTACGGGTTGGTCTTTGGGTATCATAAAATCGGCACCTAACACGCGAGGGCAATGTGCCGCTGCGGTTGTGCCGCCCAGATGGCCCAATTTGATGCGCCCGAGACAAGACTCATCTTGCCTGAATGCCACGCGTAATGTCATATTGACTTCATGAGTGTCAGCATTGATTTACGAGATCGAAAATGGCCTGATCCTGCCGCCCTGCTCCAGTTGATCAAACCAATCACCTGGTTTCCGCCGATGTGGGCCTATCTCTGCGGCATCGTCTCTGCCAATGAACCTATTCTTCCAGCTATTTGGCTGGTTGTGCTGGGCCTGGTTCTCGCTGGGCCTGTGGTGTGCGGCATGAGCCAAGCGGCCAATGACTGGTGCGACCGCCACGTTGATGCCATCAATGAACCGCACCGCCCCATTCCCTCGGGGCGGGTGCCGGGACGATGGGGCCTTTGGGTGGCCATCGTGATGTCAGTGATGGCGCTGGGGTTGGGATGGCTGCTCGGCCTGTGGGGGTTCGCCGCCACCTGTGTCGCTGTTGCTGCCGCCTGGGCTTATTCGGCAGAACCGCTCCGGCTCAAAAGGTCGGGTTGGGTTGGACCAGGCGTTGTCGGGCTCTGCTATGAAGCACTGCCATGGTTCACTGGCGCCGCCGTGCTATCAGCGGGTGCGCCACGGTTTGAGACTATCCTCCTCGCCCTGCTCTATGCGATTGGTGCTCATGGCATCATGACCCTCAATGATTTCAAGGCACTGCACGGTGACCGCGCCATGGGCATACAATCCCTGCCGGTCAGCCTGGGCCCCGAGGTTGCCGCAAAAATTGCCTGTATCATCATGATCATGGCACAGGCCCTGGTCGCACCCATGCTGCTGCTGTGGGGTGCGCATTTGGCAGCCGCCACAGTGGCCGCGCTTGCAGTGATGCAGATCGTTGCTATGCGCCGGCTGCTCACCGATCCACAGAAATATGCCCCCTGGTACAACGGCGTGGGCGTCACACTTTATGTGCTGGGTATGATGGTTTCGGCCCTCGCCCTGCGGGGGATTGGGTGATGCTGGGCTGGGTCTCAATCTTTCGTCTTGGTCTGGTTCAGATGGCTCTCGGCGCCATTGTCGTGCTGATGACCTCGACCTTAAATCGTGTGATGGTTGTCGAATTGGCCCTGCCGGCGGTGCTCCCCGGATTTCTGGTGGCTCTGCATTACGCGATACAGATCACCCGACCCAATTGGGGGTTTCGGTCCGATACCGGCGGTAGCCGCAGCCGCTGGATCCTTGGTGGCATGGCCGTTCTGGCCCTTGGCGCTGTGATGGCGGCATTGGCCATCCTACTGGTTCCCATTGGAATGATCTGGGTCCTGCTTTTGTCCATTCTGGCCTATGGGCTGATTGGTATTGGCGTCGGCGCCTCCGGAACGTCATTGCTGGCACTTTTGGCAACCGCGACCGAGCCTCGCCGCCGGGCAGCTGCGGCAACCATGACTTGGTTGATGATGATCCTCGGCATTGCGGGCACCGCCATCGCCACAGGCGCGCTGCTGGATCCGTATTCGCCACAACGCCTTATTGCAGTTGTGGCTTTAGTGGCGGTCCTTGGAACTGCCGTAACCGCACTCGCGCTCTGGCGGGTTGAACAGCAACTGACCGAGCCAGCGCCGACAACGGCCAACCACACTCAATCTTTTCTCGAAGGGCTGCAAGAGATCTGGCAGGAGCCAAAGGCGCGTCAGTTCACCATTTTTGTGTTCCTCTCGATGACCGCCTATTTCATGCAGGAACTCATCCTGGAGCCTTATGCGGGGTTGGTCTTTGGCTATTCCCTCGGCCAATCCACCCAGCTTTCTGGCGCGCAGAATGGCGGTGTTTTCCTGGGCATGCTGACAGTCGGCGTCCTGTGCACAGGGTTCCGCATGGGCGAGCTGAGATCCTGGGTGGTCGCGGGATGCGGCGGGTCCGCTTTGGTCCTGGTCGTGATCGCGGCGTTTGGCCAGATCAGGGGTGCGGACCTGCTGGCGCCGGTCATCGCTCTTGGCTTTTTCAACGGCATGTTTGCCGTGGCCGCAATAGGATCGATGATGCAGCTTGCTGGCAACGGACGCGAAAAACGCGAAGGCACACGTATGGGCCTTTGGGGGGCGGCGCAGGCGATTGCTGCCGGCTTTGGTGGCCTGGTGGGGGCTGCTTTGGTCGACCTGGCCCGCTCGCCGCTTGGCGATGCAGAAGCATTTGGCGCGGTGTTCCTGTTCGAAGCGGCCCTGTTTCTGGCAGCCATGTGGATGGCTGTCGGCACCTTGTCCTTACAGACCAAAACAACCCAGCTTGCTGATATCCCGGGAGAATGATCATGCATTATGATGTCGTAGTGGTCGGGGGCGGCCCATCAGGATCCACAGCCGCAATGGATCTGGCGAGCGCAGGTCACAAAGTTGCTTTGCTGGACAGGGATGGTCGGATCAAACCCTGCGGTGGGGCGGTACCTCCGCGTTTGATCCGTGATTTTGATATCCCAGACTCCCAGCTCCGCGCCCGCATCACCACTGCCCGGATGGTGTCCCCGACAGGGCGATCTGTCGATATTCCCATTGAAAACGGATTTGTGGGCATGGTCGATCGCGCCGATTTTGACGACTTCCTGCGCCAACGCGCAGCAGCAACAGGGGCCGAGCGTTTCACGGGCACGTTTTTGCGCATCGACCGCAGCACGCCCACACCCCAGGTCGTATACCGGGACAAGGCAACCCGCGAGGAACGTCACCTACCCTGCACCTATGTGATTGGCGCCGATGGCGCGCGTTCTGTTGTGGCGCAGCAAGAGGTCAAAGGCGGCGACGATATCCCTTATGTCATTGCCTACCACGAAATCATCGCCGCACCGCAGCCGTCGGCGGACTATGATCCCAACCGCTGCGACGTGATCTACGACGGCCGTATCAGCCCTGATTTCTACGGCTGGGTCTTTCCCCACGGGGCAGAGGCCAGCGTCGGTATGGGCACCGGGATCAATGGAGTGGATCTGAAGCAAGCCACCGCAGATTTGCGCGCCGCAAGCGGCCTGCAAGCCTGCGATACCCTGCGCCGCGAAGGCGCGCCCATCCCGTTGCAGCCATTAAAACGCTGGGACAACGCTCAGGATGTGGTTTTGGCGGGGGACGCCGCCGGAGTGGTTGCCCCCTCCTCCGGAGAAGGCATCTACTATGCCATGGTCGGTGGCCGGGTCGCAGCAACCGCCGCGCAAGCCGCACTTGCATCCGGGCGCGCCAGCGACCTGCGGCTGGCCAGAAAGCTCTTCATGAAAGACCACAAAACCGTCTTCAAAGTTCTGCGCGCCATGCAGGATGCCTATTACAAGTCTGACGGGCGGCGCGAACGTTTTGTCTCACTCTGTCATGACATCGATGTGCAGCGACTGACATTTGATGCCTATATGAACAAAGAGCTTGTGCGCGCACGGCCCCTCGCCCATCTGAAGATCGGTTTGAAGAATCTGGCCCATCTCACGGGTCTTGTACCTGAGGTGCATGTGTGATGACCCAAATGATCCCGGCCTGGGTCGATGGCACGCTGACCGCTGTTGAGAAATACGACGTCCATCGCCGCGGTCTGCGCCACCCCGCAATCAGCGTCTTTCTTTTGGACGAGGAGGGTCGCATCCTATTGCAGCAACGTGCCCTGTCGAAATACCACACCCCTGGATTGTGGGCGAACACCTGCTGCACCCATCCTCATTGGGGCGAAGACCCCAAGGCCTGCGCACACCGTCGGCTACGCGAAGAACTGGGGCTTGATGCACCGGACCTGCAGCATTGTGGCCAGATTGAATATCGGGCAGAAGTTGGGACAGACATGATCGAACACGAAGTGGTCGATCTGTTCGTCGGCTACTACCCCGGCTCCGCAGAGATCACGCCCAACCCATCAGAGGTACATGCCACCTGCTGGCGCAGCCCATCGGATCTGCATCAGTCGCTGCGGGAGCAACCCGCTCGGTTCACGCCCTGGCTCCAGATCTACATGGAAAAACACGCCGAGCTGCTGTTTGCGCCAATTGGCTGAGCCATCCGGGCAACTGAACCATCAGGGGTGCGCGCACCCTAGGCCCGCAGGTGGGCAATTTTGCTATCATGTGACAGTCCACGCAACACAGTCTGTCTGATGTCAGAGACTGCCAACCCTGCCGCCGCGTACATTTCATTGGGGCTCGCCTGATCGATGAACCGGTCCGGCAAGGTCATGCAGCGCAGTTTGACACCGCCATCCAACAGCCCTTCATTCAGAAGAAACTGGGTGACCTGCGCTGAAAATCCACCGGCCGCACCCTGCTCGACCGTCACCACCAGATCATGATGGCGGGCCAGCTGGCGGATCAGGTCGTGATCCAGCGGTTTGGCAAATCGCGCATCTGCCACGGTGACACCAATCCCATCAGCATCCAGCATCTGTGCGGCCTCCAGGCAGGGCGCCAAATGCGTACCCAGCGACAGCAAAGCAACTCTGCTGCCTTCGGCGACAATCCGGCCCTTGCCGATCTCCAGAACACGCCCGCGATCCGGCATCTCGGCCCCAGTGCCCGCCCCTCTTGGGTAGCGGAACGCAATCGGGCCACTATCATGGGCAGCTGCGGTAGCCACCATATCAACCAGCTCAGCCTCATCAGCGGCGGCCATAACGGTCATGCCTGGCAGATTGCAAAGATAGGCCAGATCAAAGGCGCCCGCGTGGGTCGCGCCATCGGCACCCACAAGCCCTGCCCGATCAATGGCAAACCGCACCGGCAGCCCCTGCAGGGCCACATCATGCACCACCTGATCATAGGCTCTTTGTAAGAAGGTCGAATAGATCGCCACAAATGGCTTCAACCCGCTTGCAGCCATACCCGCCGCAAAGGTCACCCCATGCTGTTCCGCAATGCCGACATCAAACACCCGCGCAGGAAAGCGATCCGCCAGAATGTTCAGCCCCGTGCCCGATGGCATTGCCGCGGTCACCGCTACAATGGCGGGATCACGTGTTGCCTCATCGGTCAGGGCCGTTCCAAACACGGAGGTATAGCTGGGCGCATTCGGTGTCTTCTTGTGTTGCGCACCGGAAGCCACATCGAAGGTGGCGACACCGTGGTATTTGTCTGCAGAATGCTCCGCCGGTGGATATCCTTTGCCCTTCACGGTACAGGCGTGGATCAACACGGGCCCGGTGGCGCGCGTTCGCACCGCACGCAACACCGCCAACAGGTCCGCAACACTATGGCCATTGACCGGCCCCACGTAATCAAACCCAAGCTCTTCAAAAATGGTGCCGCCAGAGCCGCCTTCACCCGTCACCAGCTGGCGTGCGCGGCGCGCACCATCGCGGATCGGACCGGGCAGGGCGGCTTCCATACCCTCGGCAATATCGCGAAATGCCCGGAGCGGAGAGTTATCATGCAGGTCCGTCAGATATTTCGATACCGCTCCCACAGGCGGTGCGATCGACATCTCATTGTCGTTCAGGATCACGATCAACCGCCGCCCCTGCGCGCCCGCATTGTTCAGTGCTTCGTAGGCCATGCCCGCGCTGATGGATCCATCACCGATCACCGCTATTGCGTCGCCAGTCGGCTGGCCCATATCACGGCCCACCGCAAAGCCAAGTGCTGCAGAAATAGAGGTGGAACTATGGGCCGCGCCAAACGGATCAAAATCGCTCTCGGCACGCTTGGTGAAACCACTCAGACCATCTTTTTGGCGCAGGGTGCGAATACGATCCCGTCGCCCGGTGAGAATTTTATGGGGATAACACTGATGACCCACGTCCCAGATAATCTTGTCCATCGGGGTATTGAACACCGCATGGAGCGCGACCGTCAGTTCAACAACGCCAAGGGACGATCCAAGGTGCCCCCCCGTTTCGGACACCGCAGAAATGACCTCCGTACGCAATTCATCGGCCAGGCGTGTGAGATCCGCATCGCGAAAAGCGTTCAAATCAGCCGGGCCTGCCACACGATCCAAAAGCGGCGTTGCAGGGCGTGTCTGCGCTTGCGACGGTGCCTTGGGTTGAGATGAGGCCGGAGGTCGCGATCGGTCCTGCTGGGACTGAACCAATTTGGATTGGTCCGACTTGGATTGGACCAAAGAGGCTGCAGTTTCGGACAGCTGTGCAGGAACCTGTTTCGACGTTGTCATAAAGCGACCTCCGGTGTTTGGGCAGGCCGGCTGTGGATCTTGGGGGAACTGCAAAACTTGGGGGCATGCAGGCAAATCCAGAACGCGTCTGCCTTTGGCGAAATGCGAAGGTTGGGACACCTTGATGCATTCGCGCTGGGTTCTTGCGCAGCTGACCAACCAGCCACGCAAGCCAGGTCTTTAGGCCAAAAGAGCCACCATTTGAGCGCCTGTTTCAAGCGCAGCATAGGGATCTTCCGGCAGCAGCCCTGACAGGACTCTCAGTATCAAGATGAAGAAGATCACGCCTGTCAGGAACAAGGCCCCATAGGCTGCGCCCAACGTCATCTTGGTAAAGACCCAAAGATAGAGACTGGGCTGTTCATCCTTGACCCACCAACCAGGTTTGTCTGTCATGGTTCCTCTCCTTTCACAAATTCAGCCTTAGCAATCAGGATCAATCCGGCGGAGCGTAGCCGTGATCTTGTGCCCAGACATACCAGTTATCAACAACGGTTCCGGTCAGCAGAATGCCAATGCCACCTGTCAATGTGGTCAAGACAGCAAACCACCAGGCCCAGCGATGGATCCCCTCCATTGTCGCGTTGAACCCCATGGTCCAACGCCAGAACAGACCCGCCCGTTCCGACGCAGTACCGCGATCAGCGATCTGCTCAAGTTCGCGATCCCCACCAAAGCGCGTCACCGCAAGAATGGTGGCACCATGCATCGCAAACAACAGCGCAGACCCGTAAAGGAACGCAATCGAGAGCGCATGGAACGGATTATAGAACAGATTGCCGTAGGTCAGTGAAAACAGATTGGTCCAGTCCAGGTGGGTGAATACACCATAAGGCACCGCCTCGGACCAGCTGCCCATCAGCACCGGCCGGATCAGTCCGAGAACAAGGAACAACCAGATGGCAGAGGCAAACGCATAACAAACATGTTTGCCCATCCCCAGCTGCTCTGCCAGAACCCAGGACCTGATCCACCAGGTCATCACCGATACCAGCAGGAAGAACGAGGCGATCAGCCACAATCCACCCTCCCAGAAAGGCGCAAATCCAAGACCGTATTCCGGGCCGGGTGGATCTAATGACAGCCAGAACAGATCCCGCAGGAACACCGCGGGGCTGAATTCAGCCTGCACCCAAAATGCCATACCCACCATAAAGAACCAAAGCGCGCCAGACATCAGGGACACGACCCCCCAGGGGCCGAGATAGAATGGACCCAACTGAGCATTTCCAAGGAAGCCCGCCAGATTGCTAAAACTGACGCCGCGGCCTCGCTCTTTCAGGTCGACATCTTCCACCATGCCCATTTCTGCTGGGCCGCGGACCTGAACCTGCGTGAAGATATTTTGATATTCAGCCATGTTTCATGCCTCCTCTTACAGGTCTGCCCACCACGGCAGATTGAGCCACCAATCCCACCAAACAACCCATTCTTCGAACCAGATGGTGCCGGAGATCACGATACAGATCGCCGACCAGAACCCGGCATTGAGCGCCAGCAACAAACCCAAGCGGTGAATGCCAAGCGGACCAATCGAGTAGCCGATGAAATCGCGAAAGAACGTGTCCTCGTGATCGGGCGCGCGCATTTCCTTGTCCTTGTTGGGATTTGCTGCAGACAGGATCAGCGATCCGTGCAACGCCAAGGCCAAACAGTTGGTGAAGAAAAAGGTCACCGCGATCATATGGGCCGGATTGTAGTGGAAGTTGCCATAGGCATATCCGGTGTTCGACACCCAATCGAGATGGGTCCAGATGCCATAAGGAAACGCATGTCCCCAGGCGCCCATCAGCACGGGGCGAATGACCACCAAAGTCGTGTAGGCGAAAATCGCAACGCCAAAGGCAAACGGCACATGCAGCCCCATGCCCAGTTTGCGGGAAATCTCGATCTCGCGCAGCATCCAACTGACAAAGGCGCCATGGGCACAGATCGTGATCACCTGCCACAATCCGCCTTCGCGCAGCGGCGCGGCACCAAGGCCGTATTCCAACGGCGGCGGGTCAATCGAAATCAGCCAGGGGTTCCACGTGCCCTGCAGCACGGCCCCATAAAAAATAAGAATGGTTCCCAGTGCCGCAAAAAAGATTGTCGTCACACCAAAGAAACCAACGAAAAACGGGCCCACCCAGAAGTCAAACAGATCGCCTCCGACCAGGGTGCCGCCGGGTACCCGATACTTCTTCTCGAAGTTCAGCAACGCCATGAGTTATTCTCCGTTCAGATCCAGTCGCAGCCGCCAAAGCGGCAGAGCGATCAGCTAAGTGCCTGGACGACTGCGGGAGAGCGCCCGCCCACCCGCAGTCTTGATATGAAACTGGCGTTATTCAGCCGAACCGTATTTCACGGTTGCGGCCTCAAACCAGTTGTAGCGATCCGTGCTCAGCAGAACGAGATGAATCATTGCTGCCAGCAGGAACAGGAAGACCCCTTGCGCCACGAAAACGCGACGTGGATCGAAGACTAGCCAGATCTTGTAGAACTTGCTCATCACTCCATAGCCCTCCTCAGAACCACGGACGCCAGATGAACACTGCCAGATGAGCCACGATCGCAATGATCGAGAAGAGCCAGAGCCCGCTCATGTAGACAGAGTGCAATTCTTGCGCCTGTTCGTCTGTGAGACCTGTGAACGACAGGTCTGTTTTATCAGCCATCACTTATCCTCCGGACGGTCAAAGCTGACGCCGCGATCCCCGCGGCCGGGTTGCCAGACAACTCAAAAAAGCTGCACTGGCGTTCCGAAAGGGCTGTGGCCCGGTCGGAATTCTCAATCCGGTGATTTCAGTGCATGAAAATCATCGGTGTAATTGCATTTGCCTCTGCCCAGGCACGCTGCAGCACGTTCCCCTGGCGGCGGTGCGCCTTCAGGCCGCAATAGGCCAACAGGACGTCTGCCAAGGCGAACGGAAGCGCGAGCAGGAAAATCAGCGCGAAATAAACCCGATACTCCCATCGAAGCGCGGTGGCGCTGCGGCTGGGTTTGGTCGAAAAATCGGTCGCCTGGTCTGTCATCGTCAGATCTCCTTCTTCCCGTATTTTTGTGTGGTTTGATCGCTCTGAAGGGCTGCGACGGTGTCCACCGCCACGTGGCTCACACCGGCCTCCAATGCAGCTTTTTCTGCCGCGTCGCGCAGGGTCTTGCTGGCCGAAATCCGCGTCAGGATCGGATGATCCTCAACGATCTTATCGAGCAGCGCCTTTGCCTCTGCATCCCAGGGCAGATCCTTGCGCAGCTGCGCTGGGGTGGCTTTAGCAGCGTCCATGTCCTGGGCCAGCGGCAGAATGTGGAACAGCGCATCAAACAGGCCGTTGCACACCTCCTGCAGCACATATGTCGCGCCCGCATACCCCATAAACGGTGTGCCAGTGGCGCGCCGGATCGCGGCACCGGGGAAGCTTGCCGGAATAAATGCAGGGCTTGGTCCATGCCCGGCTTTCATCTCTGCCAGGTACATTTTCTCATTGATAGAGCCGAAAACAATCAGCGGCCGTCGCTCGCCCATCAGGCGACGCACCTCGTCGTTGTCGGTCTTTTTGCCCGCAACACGTGGCACCGCAAAGGCGCAATCAAACCCAAGATCCGTCTCCAGAAAATGGCGCAAACCCCGCACATAGGTCTCGCTGCCGACAACCGCGAAACTCGCAGTGCCAAAGAAATCCTGCGTCACCGACCGCCAAAGATCCCACAGCGGTTTGAGTGTGGAGTGTTTTTCGCGTTCGATGAACGGCTCGGGATCAAGTCCGAGAAGATCCCCCAATTTGCGCAGGAACAGCGTGGTCGATTCCAAACCAACCGGCGCCTGCAGATAGGGTTTGGCCAGAACTTCGGCCAGACCGCGGCCAAATTCGCGGTACATGACCACATTGACGTCGGCATTAACCAAGTCCCGCATTTCCGCCAGATGCGCGCCAAGCGGCATCACCATGTTGACCTCGGCGCCAATGCCTTCGATCAGACGCCGAATTTCCGCCAGGTCAGAGGGCATATTGAAGGTGCCATACATTGGACCCAGGATGTTCACCCGCGGTTTGGCCCCCTCATC
Source organism: Phaeobacter sp. (assembly GCF_022825805.1). Lineage (GTDB taxonomy): Bacteria > Pseudomonadota > Alphaproteobacteria > Rhodobacterales > Rhodobacteraceae > Phaeobacter. The sequence continues at coordinate 12,031 of NZ_JAJDWC010000031.1, read as the reverse complement.
ACGCTTTTTTTCCTTGGGCATCCGCCCTTTGGTCATGGCGAATTCCTGAAACAGCCAGGTCATGGCGCGATCCGCCGCTTCCCACTGATCCTCATCAATGGTGCGCGGCAAAAACCGCTGAATATTGGTCCCCTGTGGCGTCACCCCGCCGCCAATCATCTCGGCAATCGAACCCGTCACCACCACCGCCGGAAGCGTCGGGTCCAGAGTTTTCCAGGCCCGTTTCATCGCCCCTTCGGTGCCGTCACGGCCCAGCTCTTCTTCACCGAGCCCGGTGACAACGATGGGCAGTTCATGCGGTGGCAGCGCGTCCGTGTAATGCAGCACTGAGGTGACAGGCAGATTTTCGCAGCCGACCGGACCGTCAATGACAACCTGCAGTCCTTTTACCGCGCAGAACGCATAGACCGCGCCCCAATATCCGCCAGCTCTGTCGTGATCCTGGATCAGCATCAGATCATCTCCGCCGCTTTGGCCGCGCGGGCCTGCTTTGCCAGTTTCTTTTCCTGCAAAGCGCGGAAGTCCGGGCGCAGGTTCGGGTCTCCCTCCCAAACGCCTGCGGTGTCGCCATCACCGACGCCTTCGAAGAACTCTTTCATCCGGTCCATACGCGCGCCATTGGCGATCGCCGCATTGATCACCTCGGCCAGAGATCCGGCACCGGCAGGGCCCATCAACGGTCGGGCCGAAATGAGATTGGTGAAATACAAGGCCGGAATGCCCTGTTCCTTGGCGGCCTGCACAACCGGCGTTGTCCCAACCGCCAAATCGGGCCCGCACGCTTCAACCGCGGCCAGATCCTGTTCCAGCGATGCACGGAATTGTACCTTGCAACCTTTGCTTTCCAGCCACGCCGCATCCGCCGCGCTCCAGGGCGTGCGCGGACAGGCGGTGCCGACATATGGCACCTCTGCCCCACTTTCGATCAGCAAGCGGGCGACCAACAGCTCGGAGCCTTCGTATCCGGACAGGGTGATCCGCCCCTTGATCGGACGCGCCGCCAGCGCGCCGCGGATTGCAGGCAACATGGTATTCTGCGCCTGCGCCACGCGATCCGCTGACACACCAAAAGCCTCGCCAATGGCAGCAAGCCAATCCGCTGTGCCGTCATACCCAACGGGCGCAGATCCGATAACCGGCCGACCGGCCTGCTGGAATTCACGCACAGTCGCGGTGTAAAACGGATGCATCGCTGCCACAGCGCCACAATCCAACGCCGCGTACAGCTCGCGCCATTCGCGGCATGGCACCACCGGCCCAGCGGCCACACCCATGGGGGCCAGCATCTGACCGATCATCACCGGATCTGCAGGGAACATCTCCCCCAACAGCGTCACAGTCGGCCTGTCATCCACACCACCAGCTGGCGCTGGCACCGGGCCTGCCGCAATTTCCTGGCGGGCGTAGTTCAACATCGCTGCTGCCAGCACGTCTTTTGCTTCGGCATGGGTGGGCACGCCAAAACCTGGCACATCGATGCCAACCACCCGCACGCCATTGATTTCCTTTGGCAGCAGTCGCAGCGGCACCCCAGAGGCTGTCGGCACGCAGAGATTTGTCACCACGACCGCGTCATAGCGATCCGGATCCGCAAGATCGTGTACCGCATCGCGGATGTCTTCGAACAACCGACCCGTCACCAGAGTTTCGGAATTGAACGGCACATAGCCAACGGAACGGCGCGCGCCATAGAAATGGGAGACAAAGGTCAGCCCGTAGACGCAACAAGCCGAACCGGACAGGACCGTGGCCACCCGGCTCATCCGCAGGCCCACACGCAAAGATCCAAACGCAGGGCACATCGACTGGGGCTTGTCATGGGGGCCCTGTGGGTAGTCTTTGGCAAATTGATCCAACAGTTCGGATTGGCCAGTGGCCCGGGCGGCTTTCTCCATCTGATCTGCACCAGCATGACAGCCAAGACCATCGGACGTCTGCCCTTGCTCCAGATCCGGCACCGCATCTCCAGCATGGCGGGTATGATCAATCTCTTTGTCCATCAGATATCGTCGTAAATCACTTCAAGGGATTGTTTCGGCTCAGCATTCTTGCCGCGCATGTCTTCGTCTGTTGCGGGGACCAGGACAAAATCAGCGCCCGTGTCCTTGCCATCAAACAACGCAATCAGATCATCCTGACTGAGCGGCGTGGGATGCACTGGCGGGGCTTCGGCGACATTGTCCGCCAACTCGGCAAACAGCGCGCCCCATTGGGTCTGGTTGGTCCCGACAATTTCATAAGCCGCTGATTTCCGGCGCAAATCGTCATCTGCAGGGATAGACGCCAGAACCGGGATATCGACCGATTTGGCAAAGGCCTGCGCCTGTCCGGTGTGATCATCCTTGTTGATCACCATGCCAGCCACGCCGACATTCCCACCCATCTTGCGGAAATACTGCACCGCAGAGCAGACGTTGTTGGCGACATAAAGCGATTGCAGATCGTTGGAGCCAACCACGATGACCTTCTGCGCCATATCCCGCGCGATCGGCAGGCCAAAACCGCCGCAGACCACATCGCCCAGAAAATCGAGCAAGACATAGTCGAAGTCCCAATCATGGAAGCCCAGCTTTTCAAGCAGTTCAAACCCGTGGATGATGCCGCGGCCACCGCAGCCACGGCCCACCTCCGGCCCGCCAAGCTCCATCGCAAACACGCCACCGCGTTTGAAACAAACATCGCCAATGGCAACCTCTTCACCAGCCAGTTTCTTTGCGGTTGAGGTCTCGATGATGGTGGGGCAGGCCTTACCGCCAAACAGCAAAGACGTGGTATCGGATTTCGGATCACAGCCAATCAGCAGAACCCGCTTTCCCTGCTCTGCCATCATGTAGCTCAGGTTGGCCAGCGTGAAGGATTTCCCGATGCCGCCCTTACCGTAGATCGCGATGATCTGCGTCTTTCGCGTCGGCTCGCGCATGGGCACCTCCAGCGAGGGCGCGGTCTCGGCGGCTTCTTCGCGGAGTTTCGCGTCATAGCTAGTTAGCTTTGGCGGTGTATCGAGGCTCATGCGTGGCCCTCCCAATCCAGGATCATTTTCAGGCAATCGATGTCAGAGAATGCCTGGCGATAGGCATCTGTCGCGGCGGTGGCCCTGCGTTGGTGGCTGACCAATCCGTCAAGGGACAGCGCCCCCAATTCCACCAGCGCGCGTGTGGCCTCCAGATCATCCCGGTTCCATTCTGCTGCGATCCGCAACCGCGCCTCTTTCATGAAGGCCGGTGGATAGGCAAAACTGACGGGCTGGGCGTAAAAACCGGCCAGGACGATCTCGCCACCTTTGACCAATCGCCGGATCAAGCTGTTCAACAGATCCGCCTGACCCGAGGCATCACAGATCACCGAATAGTCGTGCCGCGGATCATCTTGCGGCCGTAGAACGGGATAGGGTTCGTCCTGCCCCATGCGTTCGGGCGCAGTTTCCCAAACCGTGGGCGCTGGCGCACCGGCGGCAAGGGTCAGCCGCGCCAAGAGACGGCCTAAAACGCCATGACCCACAATCAGATCCGGCACCTGATGCCCCAGTCCCGCAACCGCGTGGCGCGCCGTCGCGGCCAGTGCAAGCAGCGCTGTTTCCGCGCCCATTCCGGGATCAACGCGTATCACGCGGTCCTCCGCGGTTACGACGTGACGCGCTGCGCCGCCAAACAGGCAGTGAGCATCTTCAAAACAATCAGACCCGGGGACAAAGACCCAATCCCCGGTCTTAAATGCGCTGCCCGCAGGCGCATGGACAACTTCGCCTGCGGTTTCATAACCAGGAACCAGCGGGTAACCCATGCCGGGAAATGGCGGCATATCACCGGACCACAGAAGTTTTTCCGTACCACTGGAAATGCCGGAATACCGCACATCAACCACCAGATCATGATCGTCTGGATCCCGGGTCTGCAGCTCCGCAAGCTGCATATCCTTCGGACCGTTCAATATGACTGCAGTTGTTTGCACCAATTCCCTCCCCTGCGGAGTTATCGTTTCAGCCCTGGTCAGCCTTGGTCAGCCCTGGCGCGTGCACCTTTGTGGTTTGCATCAATCGCCGTTGGCTCTGGCCAGATCATCGACAAACGATCCAGCCCTACACGCCAACCAAAACGGACTGTCAGACGTCAGTAAGACGTTACTCCGTATATGTCAGTCTATGTTTACATATTCACATGTCAATCAAAATAGACATGCAGTTTGTCCACGAAACTGAGCGTTTCTATGGTTTTGAAGCGACAACCACTTCAGTGATGTATTTCCGGTGTGTGTTCAGGCAGTTCACCCGCACGAATCCAACCTCGCGCAGCATGGTTCCGATCTGGTCTGCACTGCGCGTCCGCCCTGTTCCCATAGCGAGGGTGTAAACCGCAAAATACACATCAGTTGCCCGCTGACCTGTCAGCATCGGCTCAGACACAATGATCTTCCCACCAGAGGGTAGCGCATTGAAAACACGCTGTAATAACTGTGCGACCGTATCGTCATCGTGGTCATACAAAACCCGGACCAGGCTGATCGCATCCGCACCCACTGGCAGCGGGTCATCACGAAAAGAGCCAGGGAAAACCTCTATCCGACCGGTATCGTCTGGCAGGTTGGCAACCACCTGAGGCAGGTCAAACAGCTGGAGCGTCAATTTTGGATGACACTTCGCAACCGACCGTAAAAAACGACCCTGACCTCCGCCAACATCCAGCAACGTGCGCACACCGCGCAACGGGCGACACGCCAGCGTCTCTTCCGCAACCAAAGACTGCGACTGCGACATCAGATCAGAGAATCGCTGCGCAGTGGGCTGATCGTTCACAGCACCTGCTCCAAACACATAGGGCCAGAATGCCGCCAACTCGGTCTCGGTGGGGCGTGCAAAAAACACCTCTGGTTGGGCCAGATCCCGGTACAGAATATCGTGGTGTTCGATCATACCCCGCAGCCCCGGCACGTGAGGCAGAACCGCACCCTTGCGCGTCAGATCCCAACAGCCATCCCCGCGCTGGCGCAGCAGACCCAGCGCCGCGCCCGCCTGGCACAAAACCTGCAGCCGCTCCGGCGCAGCTCCGCAACGACGCGCCAGATCCGCAACCTGCAGCGGCGCATCCCGAAGATGATCCAAAACCTGCAATTTCAAGAGAGCAGACAGAACCTGTGAATTCACAAAACCCGCGACCAGATCAAACATCTCCGCGCCTTCACGACGCGCGATCGACCTCAGCCCCGGAACCCGCGCCGCCAAGCGATGAAACCCGCGATCCGCCAGCACATCCAACCAACGCTGCCGCAAGGTTCTGCCCGGCGGCGGTCCGGCTCCCAGCGTGTCACTCACCTGGAACTCTTTGGCTGTCCCCGGTGACCGGCGTCAGTTTCTCCGCCGTTTTGCGCACCAGCTGCGCCAGTGCCGCTTCCCCGGGACAAGCCGGGATGGAGGCAATCGCCCCGGCCAGAATATCCTGCAAAATCTCAATCGCGCCGCCCACACCAAATTGGTTCACCGCGTTGGGCCGGTCGTGGATCACATCCTGACCTGCAGGTTTGCCGAGCGTCTGTTCATCATACAGCGCATCACGCAGATCATCTGCGACCTGAAACGCCTCACCAATCATCGCGCCGAGATCTTGCCAGGGTGCCGGGTCCTGATCGGCGGCAATGGCCCCCATTTCGGTCGCAGCAATGAACAAGGCGCCAGTTTTGGCCTGATGGTAGGCTGACAGATCGACGGTCTCTTCGCTTTCCCATCCCTGCCCGGCACAGATCCCATTTGGCATCCCGGTATAGCGCGCCAGATGGCGAACCAGGGCAATCGCTTTGCGTGTGTCAGTGATATCTGACAGCGTCTCGAACGCTGCTAGGATCAAACTGTCCCCTGCCAGCACAGCAATCGGCTGGCTGTATGCGCGATGCAGGCTGGGTTTGCCGCGACGCAGGTCGGCATCGTCAAAACATGGAAGATCGTCGTGGACCAGACTGGCGCAATGGATCAGTTCCAGCGCGGCAGCGGCGGCTTCGCTTGCTTGTGGATCAGGGTCGCCGCAGGCGGACGCCACCTGCATCAAGACTGTGGGCCGAATGCGCGCTCCTCCCGGATTGACCGCATAGGTCAAGGCCTCCGCCAGTTGTTGCGGCGCAGGGGAACGCGTCGCCCGGGCCAATGCTGTGTCGATACGCTGCTGCAGTCGATCTTTCATGCCACCCGGTGCCTCCGCATGTGTAATTCAAAAATTACATGTATGTGTAAATTACATTGGACATTTGTCTGAGCGGAGTCAACTATTGAGCGGAAGGGGCCATTTGGCACGCCGCCTCTGTGAATTTTCCAGGCAATTCAATATTTCAGAAATGACACACCCATGAAAAAAGCCATTGTGATCGGTGCAGGAATTGGCGGTCTGTCAACCGCAGTTTACATGCGCGCCCTTGGGCTTGATGTCACCGTGATTGAGGCGCAGGTCCACCCAGGCGGCAAAATTCGCACCAAGCCAAGCAATCTTGGTCCCGTTGACACCGGGCCAACCGTGCTCACGCTGTTGCCCGTGATCCGGGATCTGTTCGCAGCACTTGGGCGCAATCTAAACGCCGATCTCGACCTCGTACAAGAACAGCTTTTGGCCCGTCATTTCTGGCGCGACGGCAGCCAGCTTGATCTTGTCGGGGACCCAGAAGCAAACGCCCGCGCCATCGCCACCTTTGCTGGCCCGAAAGATGCGGACGCATTCCTAAGGTTCCGGGCTGCGGCGCAGCGTCTGTTTGATGCGTTCAGCGCACCGATCATGCAGATGCCTGCGCCATCACAGCTCCACGCCACGCACGCGGTGCTGCGCCATCCGCGATTGGCCTTGGACATGGCACCGCATCTTTCCCTGGCTAGGCTGCTGTCCGGACGCTTCGGCGACCCCCGGCTGCAGCAGTTGTTTGGGCGCTATGCAACCTACGTGGGTGGAACTCCCTATCAGTCGCCGGCGCTTCTGTCGTTGATCTGGCGCGCCGAAGAAATGGGGGTTTGGCGCATTCGCGGGGGGATGCATCGCCTGCCTGCGGCCTTGGCGGATCTGCTCGTTCAAAATGGCGCGGAGTTGCGGTTCAACGAATTGGTCCGGCGGGTGCAGATCAACGAAGCTGGCGCATCGACCGTCGTGACCGACGCGGGGCAGTCGCTCGACGCTGATGTGATTGTGTTCAATGGCGACCCGCGTGCCTTGGATCAGGGCGCGCTCGGCTCCGACCTGATGGACGCCGTGAAACCCGCCCCGCTCGAACATCGATCGCTGTCAGCCCATGTTCTGGCCTGCGCAGCGCAATGGAGCGGGCCGAAGCTCGCGCATCACAATCTGTTCTTCACCGATGATCCCAGACAGGAATTTGATCCGATTGCCGAACGGCAACCGCCCCGCCGGGCGACGCTGTATCTCTGCGCACAGGATCGCAGCGACACCTCGCCCCCACCGGCGGGACCTGAACGCTTTGAAATCATCGAAAACGCCGCGCCGATGACCGCGGGCACCACCTGGAAGGAGGACACCACATGTCTGACTCGCATTCGCTCCGCCCTGGCAAGTTTTGGCGCCGGGCTCAGCCCGTTTCCGACGGCGCAGCAGCTCAGCAGTCCGCAGGATTTCGCGCGGCTCTTTCCTCACAGTCTCGGATCCCTCTACGGGCAGAGCCCACATGCGCTGATGGCGACCTTTCGCAGACCCACCGCCAAGACACGCATGCGCGGGATTTATCTGGCGGGCGGCGGCACCCATCCTGGAGCGGGGGTTCCAATGGCTGCGCTCTCCGGACGGCACGCGGCCGAAACGATCGCCAAGGACCTCGGTTTGACCTGGCCGTTCCCGCAAACGGATATGCGTGGTGGTACATCGACGGGATCTCCGATTGCGGCACCTACGCAATCTCGGTCATCGCCTTCATCGGATCGGTCTTCTCACCCTGGTACCGATGGTCCGGGCGACGCAATCCGGAAAACCACGTCTGCATAAATGTCGCCACCTATGGCCCAGGTGGACGGTTCACGATGACAGACCGGGGGCAGCGCGCATTGCGTCAGAGCGAAACGACGTTTGTGGTTGGGCCCAGCCACTTGCAATGGAGCGGCAAGACGCTGCTGGTGGATGTAGACGAATGGGCCGCTCCACCCATTCCCGGTCGTGTGCAAGGCCAAATCCGCCTCTATCCCGATGCGCTCAGTTCAGATGAGCTGCCTTTGACTCCAGATGGCTGTCACATTTGGCGTCCATTTGCCCCCTCTGCCCGCATTGAGGTTGATCTGAACCGTGGGGTGAAATGGGCAGGCCACGGGTATTTCGACGCCAATTTCGGCACCCGCGCACTGGAACAGGATTTTTCCTATTGGACCTGGGCCCGTTTTCCCACCGACGATGGCGCCGTTGCGTTCTATGATGCCGATCGGTTGGATGGCAGCACGCTGAGCGCTGCAGTTCATTTCGATCGAAACGGCACAGTCACCCCGATTGCGCTGCCGGATCGCAGACCGATGGCCCGCTCTCTCTGGATGGTACGGCGCGACACCCGTGGGGACGCAAACAGCCGCCCAACCCAGACCAAGGCCATGCTGGACGCGCCGTTTTATTGCCGCTCGGTCGTCCGCACCCAGCTAGGGGGGCGTTGGCACGATGGTGTCCATGAGGCCCTTGATCTGCGCCGGTTCAGGCAGCCCTGGTTGAAGCCGATGATCGCCATGCGGGTGCCGCGCCGTCCCGGCTGGCAGTTTGCAGATCCATAAGTCCGGCAATCGCCAGTATTGCTCGCGGCATTTTCCGCGACAGGCTCAACCCACCTGATCACCAGGGTTGAGCCGCAAAACCGCCTCGTTCAACGCGGTCGCAATGCTGACCCACAGAAGATAGGGCACAAACAGCGCACCTGCGACGGGGTCAAGCTGCCAGAACACATAAAGGGTGGCGGCAACCGCCAGCCAGAGACAGGACACCACAATCAGCGCTGCCTTCATGCGTCGCAGGCCGAAGAAAACCGGTGTCCAAAGCGTATTCAACGCAATCTGCAACGACCACAACGCCATCGCCTGACCGCTGTCTGGCAGCACCGCAACACGCGCTGCGGCGACGGACATGCAGATATAAAGGACAAACCAAGCCACCGGGAAAAGCCAATTTGGCGGTGTCCACACAGGTTTGCGCAGAGCTGCATACCACGAGCCAGGCTCAAACATCGCCCCAGTGGCCGCCGCCGCCATACAAGCCCCCAGGAATGTCAGGAACAATAACCAATCCATCGCCTACGCCAGCCTTGCAACACGTTTGTCCCGGTCTGTCTGCTCCAACTGCGCAAGAACTGCAAGCAACTCGGCAGAGCGTTGATCTGCCCAGCTGGGCTGCGCCCCCCGATGTGCTGCGGCCGCGACAAGAAACGCTGTCTCCGGCAGCGGCTTGCGGTGCAATACAGCCGATTGTGGCATCACTGTCACCGACATGGACCGCAGCACCGAAAGCGCCAACCATCCGAGCTTTTGGTGCCGACGTGTCACCGCTCTTTGAGTGACACTGTCATAGCCATTGCGCGCCACCACATCTCCGATCCCGGCATAGGCATAGCGCGCGGCAAAAATACCGGGCCGCGCGGCGAACGGCAGGGCCGCAATCCCGGCTTCCGACTGTTCATACAGCGCGCGGGCCTCCCCCAAAAGCTGGCCCGCAATGGCCGCCAGCGCCGGATGCGGGCGCGGGTTGCGCCATATGTCTTCTTTCCGAAGACCCGCATGCGCCAACCAATCCAGCGGCAGATACATGCGCCGGGCACGCGCATCCTCGCCGATGTCGCGAACGATATTGGTCAACTGCATCGCCACACCAAGATCCGCGGCCCGCGCCAAAGCATCTGCATCGCGCACACGCATCAGCACACACATCATCACCCCGACCGCTGCAGCAACCCGCGCACAATAGCTGCGCAGATCCGACAGGCTGCGATACTCCCGACCCTGGGCGTCCCAGGCCAACCCCTCCAGCAACGCATCCGGCAGCGCCATCGGCATCTCGAACTCTTCGACAATGGCAGCAAAGGCGCGGTCAGCCGGTGTGTTCTGCGGCCGCCCAGCATACACGCAATCCAACCGCTCCCGCAGGCGCAAAACAGCTGCTGCCTTGTCATCATGTTCATCAACCGCGTCATCCGCCAACCGGCAAAACGCATAAAGCGCCAGAGACGGATCCCGTATGCGCCCCGGCAGCAACCGTGATGCGGCGTGAAAAGAGTAGGAGCCGGTTCGGATCGCCTCTCGGCAATGGGCCATATCCTTAGGGTCAATCATTCTGCGGCCCTCACGGCTTCGATGTGGGCGATGGCCGGATCAGGCACCAACTGGTCCAGCACCTCCGCCGCAGAAATCACACCCGGCAGCCCCGCGCCCGGATGGGTGCCCGCACCAACCAGGAACAACCCCTTGGCCTCCTCTGACACATTGTGTGGACGAAACCACGCAGACTGCAGGATCCGCGGTTCCAGCGAGAACCCACAGCCAAGAGGGCTGAGATAGCGGCTTCGGAAATTTTCTGGCGTAAAGACCAGCGATTGCGACAGCCGATCCGTCAACCCAGGCAATGGTCCGGCCTCCAACACCTCCAGCACCCGCTGGCGATAGCGTTCGGCCTGCTGTTTCCAATCAACGCCGTTGTCCCACCCCAAATGCGGCACCGGCGACAGCGCATAGAACGTATCATCACCTTCCGGCGCGACGCTGCCGTCTGTGACGCTGGGGCGATGCAGATAAAGGCTCATATCATCGGCCAAGTGGCCTTTGCGAAAGATGTCACGCAACAACCGGCGATAGCGCGGCCCGCTCAGAATGGTGTGATGACCCACATCCTGCCACATGTCTCGCGTGCCCCGGGTCCCAAAATACCAGACGAACAACCCCATCGACCACCGGGCCTTTGTCAGTTTTCGAGTGCTCCAGCGGCGTTTGGAATGACGCCGCAACAAATGGTCGTAGGTGTGGCCAGGATCGGCATTCGACACGACGATATCTGCCGCGATCTCGGTGCCATCTTCCAGGCGGACCCCGCGTGCGGCTCCGGCTGATCGGGTGGACCCTGAGGATCTGGCAGCTGGCTCCAGCAGGATTTCGTCAACCTGGCATTCCTGACGCAAACACCCACCCTGCGCTTCGATGATGCGCACCATCGCCTTGGCAATCGCCTCAACGCCGCCCATGGCATAATGTACGCCAAACTGCTTTTCCAAATGCGCAACCAACGCATACATGGAAGTGACTTTGGTGGGATCTCCGCCAATGAACAAAGGATGAAAGCTCAACGCCATACGCAGCCTGGGGTCGCGCACCCGGCGCGCCGCATGGGCATAGATCGACCGATCCGCACGATACCAGGCAAACTTTGGCAGCACCTTGATCAGCTCCCACAGCTGATGCATCGGGCGGCGGCCCAGATCCTCAAACCCGAATTCATACCGGGCCTCAGCATCTCGCAAAAACGCCAGATATCCGGACACATCCCTGGGCGACAGCCGCGCCACCTCTGCTTCCATCGCAGAGGTGGATCCCCGCGCCTGAAAGGACGAGCCATCAGGCCAACGGATTTCATAGAACGGATCCATCGGCCGCAAATCGATATCACGCGAAAAACTGCGCCCGCAGGCCGCCCAGAGCTCTTCGAACACCTGTGGCACCGTCACGATGGTGGGACCAAGATCGAACCGGTGCCCTCCCGACCAGATCGCGCTCGCCCGGCCACCGGGCGTTTTCAACCGATCCAGCACAGTCACGCGGTAGCCCCGCGCGCCCAATCTCATGGCGGCGGCCAGCCCACCAAGGCCGGCGCCGATGACAACCGCATGATCCGCATCAGAGCAAAAACGAGAGCTATCCATATCTACAGGCTACATATGTCTAGTTTTGTTTACAACTGTGATGTCAGATGTTTGTCGCTAACAAGCGATATGTCCGGTGTAGGTAACATGCGATCTGTCCGGTTTTATCATGTCTCCGAAAGGAGGCGTTATGAAGCGGACAGAAGTGTTACAGGAAGTTCGACTTATGAAGTTCGAAGACGTGTATTCG
>NZ_JAJDWC010000101.1 GCF_022825805.1 Phaeobacter sp. | reverse complement strand
GGCAAGACTGCCTTGATGAACTCCCACTCCAGATCGCTCATGTCCGAACGCGCCATTTTCACACCCCAGCATGTTGTTTTGCTGGAAATGAAGCACAAGCCAATACGAATGATAAGGAATTTATAGGTGTGCTGCCTAGATCATGGCAATCACCACCACGAAATCGGCATTTTGGAAAGGGTTCCGCGATGGCGCGCCGTTTCTGTTGGTCTCTGGCCCGTTTGGATTGTTGTTTGGTGTTCTTGCGGCTGAGGCCGGATTGCTCGTCCCCGAGGCGATGGTGTTTTCCCTTTCGGTGTTTGCAGGTTCCGCCCAGTTCACGGCACTGCAGTTGATGCAGGAAAACACCCCCACGATCATTATCCTAATCTCCGCCCTAGCGGTGAACCTACGGGTTGCCATGTATTCTGCATCGCTCACCCCATATCTGGGTGCAGCTCCGCTGTGGCAGAGAGCCTGTGCAGCCTATCTCACCGTGGATCAATCTTATGCGCTGTCCATCGTTCAGTTCGAAACCAACCCGCAGATGACCCTCTCCCAGCGGCTGGCCTATTTCTTTGGCACTAACGGCTGTGTTGCCCCCGGCTGGATGGCCGCCACCTTTATTGGTGCGCTGTTGGGGGCGCAGGTGCCTGACAGCTGGGGCCTGGATTTTGTCCTACCGCTGGCGTTTCTTGCGATGGTGGGCCCAATGCTGCGCACCCCGGCGCATATGGTTGCCTGTTTTGTGGCCATTGTAACATCACTTCCGGCGACAGTGCTGCCGTATAACCTTGGGCTGATCGTTGCGGGGATGTGTGGCATGATGGCCGGCGCGCAGGCAGAACTCTGGTTCGAAAGCCGCAAACCCGTGAAAGACACCACATGACCCAAGCCCCTGATCCCACTGTCCTATGGACCATCATCATCGGGCTCGCCGTTGGCAGCTTTGCTCTGCGCTTTGCCTTCATCGGGATGATGGGTGGCCGCAGCATGCCCGCCTGGCTGATGCGGCACCTGCGATACACTGCAGTTGCCATCATTCCCGCTCTGGTGGCGCCCCTGGTCGCCTGGCCGACACCAACGGGCGGAACGCCGAGCCTGCCCCATGTGGCCGTCGCTGCGCTGGTTTTCGCCCTTGGCTACCTGACACGGAATGTCCTGATTGCCATGGCAGCGGGAGGCTGCGGATTTTTGCTTTTGTTTTTGCTGCAATAGGCCAACATACGACCAAGCCGGAGCTATTGTGCTGTCAACACAGGCTCAAACACAAAAAGCCGTCCAGTAGGACGGCTTTTTCTTGCAAGCATATCAGTTCTAACGATCACTCACTGGCATTCAGGAGAGCGTTGTTCTTTGCCAACCCCTCTCGCAGATCGGCGCTGTCGCTTTCGCGGTAGCGCACCGTCTCTACGCCTGGCAAAGCACCAAACTGATCTGCCAATTTACCGGGGTAAAATGTGGTATCAATCTGTTCCAACCCCGGGATCTGCCGCAGGACGGAGGATGTGGCGTTGGCACAGAAAGCCCCCGGCACGCGACCGTAGTCTGTCACCAATTGATAGGCGACCTGCGCCTGCTCTGGCGTCACCTCCAGCGTCTGCACCACCACATGATGCGTGCTGCGCGCGTGCGAGCCACGGTAGGCTTTTTCAACACCTGGGGTGATCCCATAGAGGACATCATCACGCTCTGGCACGACATCAGCATAGAAGGAGCCGGCAGGGTCAAAAATCACCCGTTCCGACGCGTTGATCATCAACGAGGTATGCGCACCCTGGCCCGTCCTGTTGTTGATCATCGTGTAAAGCGTCAAGGACGCAGGCCCATCATGACGATAGGCCACGCGTTCCAGAGTGGCGTCATCTGCATTCGGCTGCTGCTGCGCAGCGCACCCCGCCACAACTGCACACAGCACAAAAGCTGCGGCGCCCTTACGCAGGCGCGCAGCGTTCAAAAACCGGGGCTGCCCCCCATACTGATTACCCAACACTGGATCAGGTCGCGAAAATCGCCAAGAAGACCGTGAACAAGGTCACTGCAATACAAAAACGGGTGGTGAACTTCAGGAAACCCTCATAGGTTTTTTCCTGAACAGAGATATCCATCGAACCGTGCTCGTGCTCAGCCATGTTTTCATTCCTATTCGCAACTGTTTGAACGCTGAATACTGGATTTCAAAACAACTGTCACGACGTCAATCTGGCGCATCTTTGGCAAAACTGCCGTTGATTTGAGTTTCACAAGGCGGATATCCGTAGCCCCAGCGCCATGGCAGCCCGGTGCAGGGCGCACCGCCGAATCGAACGGCGGAAAACATCGCCGACGCAATTGCCCCACTCAACGGCGTCACATCCGCAAGCTCGGCCTCAACACATTGGCGCAGAGTCTTATCGGCCAGCCTGCGCGCGACAACGCTTTCGGTCGCTGTCGTCGCGCCACCGGCCATGTGATAACTGCGATCATGAGCGACGCAGCAATATTCGAAACGTGGGCCCTGATCGGTCGCAGCGCTGACAAACTGCCGCCACAGCAACGACAGCCCGCCGCTGCAACCGTCTGTGGTGAAAGGCGCCGGGGTATGGTCTGACGCGTCGATCACCTGCAGCAGCGCTTCGTGTGCGCCCTGATCTTCACCGCCGAAACTGGCGGCCCAACCTGGCCAGGACGGTGCCTCCGCATGTGCTGGTGGCGATGTCAGAGCACTGAACAGACCAACAATGGCCGCCGCCCCTATGCATGCAAGCCGCTCCATTTTGGCGGGATCAACTGTCCTGCGTCTCTGCCTCAAGATCGGACACCAGACGGAAACCGATCCGGTTTGCCGGGGCCGCTTCGTTCTGTTTGGGCAGCGCACGCAGCATCACATTCAACTGGCTGACATGTTGCACCAGCTGAGTGCGCGCGCCGCTGGTGTCGGATCCGTAGTAGGTAATGATATCGGGATCAAAATATCCCATCCCTTCGATCCGCATCACCCCGGCGTCACCGCCAGCAAATCCCATCGCAACCTCATGTTCGCCGTCCAGTTGCTTTTCGAAGTTCTGGATGTAAAGCACCAACCGCTCATAGGCCCAACGGGCTGGGCTTTTGGTTTCGACAGGTTTTTGCAGCGGCTCGGGGACCGTTTTCATGGGGGCGCAGGCCTCTGGGTCGGAATGGACCTCGTGGACACACGGCAGAATAGCGGCCTCGACCGCTTCGGCACTGGTTTTGATTTCGTCAGACATGCGCTCTCTCCCCGATTGGCGGGGCAGATCACCCCTGCCGCTGATACAACCAGGCGCCATCGGCGCGGCGGCTGCGTTGGACCTGACCCAAATGGTACAGATGATTTACATGGGCCACCGCTTCGACCAAAGCAAGACCATATTCCCCGCCGCCAATCTGCCGCTTGAACAGAGGCGCGAAACACTCCGCTGCGCTGCGCGGTTCATCAAGATGCTCCAGCAACCGCGCCAGAGCCCCATGGTGATTGTCGATCAACTGCGCCATCCGGTGCGGCAGACCAAGGAACGGCAGCTTATGCCCGGCCAAGGCCAACTGATCCGGACGGGCCAATTGGGCCAGCCGTTCGCAGGCTTCCAGCCAGTCGGCCACGGGATCGGCCATAGGTTCCGTCGCATAAACGCCCAGGTTGGGGCTGATCGACGACAGCACCTGATCACCGGTGAGCACGAGATTGCAATCCCGGCTCCAGAACGTCGCATGCTCCGGCGCATGACCATTGCCAATATGGATATCCCAATCGCGGCCACCCATGCGGATCACATCCCCCTGTTTGATCCGCGTGAACCCCAGCGGCATCGGGTAGACCGTATCAGCAAAATTGAAGGGTCGTTCGGCGAGCCGCGCCTCATAGACGGCAGGATCCATACCGGCACTGCGATAAAACGCTAGGGTTTCTTCGGGCCAGCTGTCCTGTACATCCAGTGTCAACATCCGCGAAAACAACCAGGCCGTTCGCGTTGTGACCAATTCTGTGCCGTGTTGCGACTGAAACCAACCCGCGTTGCCCACATGGTCCGGATGATGGTGGGTGACGACAACCCGTCGTACTGGCCTGCCGCCCAAAGGACCTGCCATCAGCGCCTCCCAAAGGCGACGGCTGGTTTTGGAGGACATGCCAGTGTCCACAATGGTCCATCCATCCCCGTCATCCAGGGCATAGACATTCACATGGTCCAGCTTCATCGGTAGGGGCAAGCGCATCCAGAGAACACCCTCTGCCACCTCTATTGCCCCCCCTTTGGCTGGGGGTTCACTCCATGGACCGCTGGGGCGCGCGCTGCTCATCCGTCCGCCAATTCCGCCAGCGAGAGCGCCCGCGCACCGGCTGCACCAGCCTGGGCGTGGGCCAGGTAGGCGGCATGTTCGGGCAGCAAGCGTTCAATGTAGAACCGCGCCAGTTTCTCCCGCGCACCACCGGCATCCGCCATGGCAGCTGACAGATGAAAATGCCCACCCAGCACGCGCGCAAAAGCATGCAAATAGGGCGTCGCGCCCGCAAAACGGTTGTCCATATCGTCCTGTCCAACCAGCCATTCCGTTGCTTCACGCAAGGATTCACAGGCCTGCCAAACCGCCTCGGCCAAAGAGGGGTAGCGACCACGGGCGCGCTCTGCCTGATCTTCAATCTCGTCAATCAGGCGGTTGGCCATCTCACCGCCATCCATCATCTTGCGACCGACCAGATCCATCGCCTGAATACCGTTGGTGCCTTCGTAGATCGCGGTGACGCGGACGTCCCGGTAATATTGCGCGGCCCCGGTCTCCTCGACAAAGCCCATGCCGCCATGCACCTGCACACCGGTTTCAGACACACGCATTCCTGTCTCGGTGCCAAAAGCCTTGGCAATCGGCGTCAGGAACGCCGCTCTGGCAGCCCAATCGGCCTCGCCGGTGGCGGTCTGCATATCGATCGCTTGGGAGCAGGCCAGCAGGATCGCACGAGACGCAAACAGATCCGCTTTCATCTCCATCAACATCCGGCGCACATCGGCATGATCAACGATGGTTCCAGATTGGGACACGCCCTGCTTGCGCTCCAGCGCATAGGCCAGCGCCTTTTGATAGGCGGCCCCGGCCACACCCACGCCCTGACCGCCAACACCGAGACGGGCGTTGTTCATCATGGTGAACATCGCAGCCAAGCCACCACCAGGAGGGCCAACCATCCAGCCCACCGCAGCACCATACTGCATGACGCAGGTTGGCGAGCCATGCAGACCCATTTTGTGCTCAAGGCTGACAACTTTCAGATCATTGGGCTGACCCGGGTTTCCATCCGCATCCGGCAGGTATTTTGGCACCAGAAACAGCGAAATCCCTTTGGTGCCAGGCGCAGCATCCGGCAGACGCGCCAGAACAAGATGGCAGACGTTCTGGGTGAAATCATTATCACCCCAAGAAATATAGATCTTCTGCCCGGTAATCGCGTAGGTGCCGTCATCTAGCGGTTCCGCTTTGGAGGTCAGAGCGCCAACGTCGGATCCAGCCTGCGGCTCCGTCAGGTTCATTGTACCCGACCATTCGCCTGAGATCAGTTTCGGCAGATACAGCTCTTTGATCGCGTCGCTTGCGTGGTGTTCTAGCGCCTCGATCTGCCCCTGGCTCATCAGCGGAGCCAATTGCAGCGACAGACACGCACCTGACATCATTTCGTTGACGGCTGTTGTGAGGGTCATTGGCAGGCCCATGCCACCAAACTCGGGCGCCGCGCTGATCCCGATCCATCCCCCTTCGGAAATGGATTTCCACCCCTCCTCATAGCCGGGAGAGGTCCGCAGCACCCCGTTTTCCAGATGCGCGGGATGCAGATCCCCGCCCCGGTTCAGCGGTGCCATCACCTCATCGCAGAGCTTGCCGGCCTCGGTCAGGATTGCCGTCACAACATCGGCACTTGCATCGCCAAACCGATCCGTTGCCGCGATCTCATCAAAGCCGACGATGTGGTCGAGCAGGAACTGATATTCAGGAACTGGAGCGCGAAAGGTCATGTTTGGCCTCTTTCAAGCAAAGCATGGCTGGCCAGTCTGTCGAGAACATTCTGAATTGTCCGGTGTAGGTAACATGCCAATTGTCCGCTTCAGTTAGTACCGCAGCAGCCCAAATCGGAACGAGCCGTAGGCGACTGGAGATTTGGGCTGCTGCGTTCGCACGCGTCGAAGCG